>NZ_JADKMA010000069.1 GCF_017676365.1 Streptomyces oryzae | reverse complement strand
GTTCGCAGCAGCACCGGACCGGCCGTTCGCGCTCCTGGTGGCGCATCTCGGACGCTTTGTCGCGCACTGTCCGCGACATCCCAAGGAGCGTGCCATGTTCCGTCGATCCGCACTGACGCTGGCAGCACTGCTGGCGACAACTGTCCTCGCCGCAGCCCCCGCTGCTGCCGCCTCAGCCCCGAAGCCCCATGACCTCACCCCGCGCGAACAGGCGGCCCTCAAGGTGGCCGAGAAGCTCCTGACCAGGGTGCTGGGCGGTGTCGTCAACCTCGGCGGCAGCTGACCGCAGCCCCGCCGACCCCAACGGCCCCGGCACAGGAACCGGCACTCTTCCGGTTGTTGGGGCGCACGCCGCGCCGTCCGCTCTTGCGGGCGGCGCGGCGGCGGTGTGCGGGGACGTACGGGGACGGGACGCGCAAGGGGCGTGCCCGGAGCACGCGCCGGGCACGCCAGGGGTGTTCGCGCGGCCTCGCCCGGCTCACTCGGCAGCGCCCCCACCGGGGCTCTCCGCCCGGCGTGAGATGATCTTGCGGCTTCTGCCCTCTACACGGACGCTTGATCAGCTCATACTGTTGGCAGTTGTCCCCGCGTCAACTCCCCGCCCCGAACGGAGATTGCGACTCACCGTGTCTGTTTCCGAGCCTTTGACTCTCGATCCCACCGGCAGTGACCCGCACGGTGAACACAAGGCCCTGCGCGAGCGGGGCCCGGCGACCAAGGTCGACCTCCTCGGTGTCACCGCCTGGTCGGTCAGCGACCCCGCCCTCCTCAAGAAGTTGCTGACCGGTCCGGACGTCTCCAAGGACGCACGGCAGCACTGGCCCGCGTTCGCCGAGACGGTCCCCACCTGGCCACTGGCGCTGTGGGTCGCCGTCGAGAACATGTTCACCTCCTACGGCAGCGACCACCGCAGACTCCGCCGCATGGTCGCCCCGTCCTTCAGCGCCCGGCGTATCGCCGCGCTGGGGGAGCGTGTCGAGCGCATCGTCGACGACCTGCTGGACGTGCTGGAGCGCACGCCGGCCGGGGAGGCGGCGGATGTCCGTGAGCTGTTCGCCTATCCGCTGCCGATCCAGGTCATCTGTCACCTCATGGGGGTGCCGGAGGAGCGCCGCGAGGGCTTCCGTGAGCTGGTCGACAACGTCTTCGCCACGACCCTCAGCCCCGAAGAGGCCGCCGCCAACACCGCCAGCCTGTACGCGACGCTCGACGACCTCATAGCCGAGAAGCGGGAGCGGCCGGGCGAGGACATGACCTCGCTCCTCATCGACACCAGGGACGAGGAGGGGGATGGCTCCACGCTCTCCGAGGCCGAACTCCGCGACACGCTGCTGCTGATGATCAGCGCGGGCTACGAGACCACGGTCAACCTTCTCGACCAGGCCATCACCGTACTGCTGACCCACCCCGAGCAGCTGGCGCTGGTGCGGGAGGGGAAGGCCGGCTGGGGCGACGTCGTCGAGGAGACACTGCGCTTCGAACCGGCCGTCAAACACCTGCCGCTCCGCTTCGCGGTACGCGACATCGCGCTGCCCGACGGACAGGTCATCGCCAAGGGGGAGCCGATCCTCGCCTCGTACGCGGCGGCCAACCGGCACCCCGACTGGCACGGTGAGACCGCCGACACCTTCGACGTGACCCGTTCGGCGCCCGGCCCCGAGCACCTTGCCTTCGGGCACGGTGTCCACTTCTGCCTCGGCGCTCCGCTCGCCCGCCTGGAGGGCACGACGGCGCTGGAGAAGTTCTTCGCCCGGTTCCCCGACGCGCGACTGGGGGTCCCGGCCGAGGAGTTGCGTCCCGTGCCTTCGCTGATCAGCAACGGCCATCAGACGCTGCCGGTGGTGCTGCGCCCGGCGCCCGCAGCCGACTGAGCTGCCGCTTCCTGATCTGCCGCTTCGTTCGAGGGACCGGCCGGGCGCTCAGCCCGGCCGGTTCTGTGCTCGGCTCAGGCCGGCCCCAGCCGCCGGTCCCGTCGGCCCCGCGGGCGGCCGGCCACGCGGTCGCCCTGCCCCCGCTCCCCGTCGTGCGCTTCGAGGCGTGCGGTACTCATCAGCCGGTGCCCGGGGAGAGCGGGCCGATCTTGGGCACCGACCCCTCGCCCGCTGCCGGTGCCGGGCCGCCGGACCAGTCGACCCGGAGAGACGCCTGCTGGTCGGGCGGGGTGAGCAGGGCAGCATCCGGGGTGACGGACCGGGCACCGGACACCTGCGGGTTGGCGTACGACAGCGGCGCCCAGGCGCTCGAACCGGCCCCGAGCTCGACCGCCTGCGCCCCGCCGCCCTCGCGCTGCGGGGGAACCGATACCTGCTTGCCGGAGGCGTTGATGAACGCGAACCCGGGGAAGCCCTTCACGGTGCACGGCCGGCCGGACTTGTTCGTGAAGATGAGTGCGAAGTGGTTCTGGCCGGCTCCTGGCCTGTTGGGGCCGATGGACGCGCTCAGGTCGGCGGTCGTGCAGTTCGCCCCCGCGCCGTCGGAGCCGGAGCTCGCACCGTCCGAGCCACCGCCGGTGCTGTCGCCGTTCCCGTCGCTGCCCGCAGAGCCGTTGGCGCCGGAGGAGGACGAACCGCCGGACTGCGAGGCGCCGTTGTCCTTCCCCTTCTTGCCCGCGTTGTCCGCGCTGTTGTCCTCGCCTCCGTTGCCGCCCTTCTTGCTGCCGTTCGGAGAGAGCCCCGCCGGAGCGGCGTTGCCCTTGACATGGCGGGGGTTCGAGGCGTCGTCCATGTCGCCGCACCCCGTCAGCAGTGCGCCCGCCGCCAGCACCGTGGCGGCGCCCGCCGCAATCCTCGCCGGGCGCAGGGCCCGTCCATGCGCCGGGAACAGCCAGGTGCCGCTGCCGGCTCTCCGGTTGCACCGGCCTGCCGTCGTGTGGCCGCCCGGCATGTCCCCGAAGGCACTGTCCCCTCGCTCTGTCATTGCAGCTGTCGACCCCCTGCTCGGTCTGCTCCCCCGCTGCCGGGCCGTGCACGGCGTTCGATGACGGGGTGGCCGGAAAAGTTCACGACCTTCGCAGACTGTTTCGTTTTCCGCTTCGTTTTCCGCCGGCTTTGATCCTCGACCGTACCTCGGGCCCGTCACGCGACCCGACGCGGCCGTACCCAACCAGCCGACCGCCCTGAGAGGGGGACCGGCGATCCCCGGACAGCTGCTGCCTTCATCCCGTTCTGCGGCGGCGGCACCGTTGAGCTGCAGGTATTCAACGGGGCTGAGGCTTCAGCACCGCACCACACCGGACGGAGAACACGGCATGACGCGTATCGCCCTCATCACCGGCGCCAACCGCGGACTCGGGCGCAGCACGGCGCTGCACCTCGCCGAGGCAGGAGCTGACCTGCTGCTGACCTACCGCTCGCACGCCGAGGAGGCCGAGGCCGTCGTCGAGCAGATCCGCGCCATGGGCCGGACGGCTGTCGCGCTGCAGCTGGACGCCTCGGACACCGCGGCCTTCCCGGCGTTCGCCGACACGGTGCGTGGTCACCTCAAGGCGCACTGGGACCGCGAGGACTTCGACGTCCTCGTCAACAACGCCGGTCACGGCAACCACAAGCGGTTCGTCGACACCACCGAGGACGACTTCGACGGGCTGATGAACGTCCACGTCAAGGGCGTCTTCTTCCTCACCCAGGCGCTGCTGCCGCTGCTCAGGGACGGCGGCAGGATCCTCAACGTCTCCACCGGCCTGACCCGTTTCATCGCCGCTGAGACCTCCGCATACGCTGCTGCCAAGGGCGCGGTCGAGGTGCTCACCCGCTATCTCGCCAAGGAGCTGGGGCCGCGCGGTATCTCCGTCAACGCCCTCGCGCCGGGCGCCACCGCGACCGACTTCGGCGGGGGCGCCGTCCGGGACAGCGCGGAGGCCAGGGCGGGCCTCGGCTCGGTCACCGCGATGGGCAGGGTCGGGGAGGCGGACGACATCGGCGCCGCCGCAGCAGCGCTGCTCGCCGAGGGCAGTGCCTGGATCACCGGGCAGCGCATCGAGGCGTCGGGCGGCATGCTGCTGTAAGACCGCCGTACGGCGACGGAACGCGGAACAGGGAGCTTCGGATCGTGGACAGAGCGCAACTCGCGGACTTCCTGCGCACCCGCCGGGAGGCTCTGCAGCCCGAGGACGTGGGGCTGCCCCGTGGGCCGCGCCGCCGGACGAGGGGGCTGCGGCGCGAGGAGGCGGCGGCCCTCAGTGGCATGTCGACCGACTACTACAGCCGACTGGAGCAGCAGCGCGGGCCACAGCCGTCCACGCCGATGCTGGCGGCCATCGCCCGCGGCCTCCATCTGTCGCTCGCCGAGCGTGACCACCTGTTCCGAATTGCCGGGCACAACGCGCCGCCGCGGCTGGGTTCGGAGCACATCACGCCCGGACTGATGCGGATTCTGGGCCGCCTCGACGACACTCCGGCGCAGGTGGTCAACGATCTGGCGGAGACGCTGTGGCAGACGCCGCCCGCCGTCGCCCTGGTCGGTGACGAGTCCCGCTACACCGGAGCGGACCGCAGCCTGCTCCACCGGTGGTTCACCGACCCGGCGACCCGGCTGATCTACCCGGAGGAGGACCACCCGCGGCACAGCAGGTTCTTCACCGCCGAGCTGCGTGCCGCCTACTCCCGGCAGGGCAGGGGCAGTCGGGCCGAAGCGCTGGTGGAGCGGCTGCTGAAGGCCAGTGAGGAGTTCGCCGAGTGGTGGAGCGTGCACGAGGTCGGGGTGCCCCGGGTGGAGCCGAAGCGGTTCCTCCATCCCGAGTTGGGTGAGATCGAGCTGCACTGCCAGGTGCTGCTGGACCCGGACCAGGCTCAGACGCTGCTCGTCTACACGGCGACGCCCGGTTCGGAGAGCGACGAGAAACTACGCCTCCTGCCCGCTGTCGGCACCCGTTCCGCGGGAGCCGGGAGCTGATGCGTAACCGCCTCACCCGGCGAACTGCCGTCTCAGACGTACTGCGCGATGCCGTTGCCGAGTGACCAGTCGGTCGAGTGGTTCTCGGTCACGGTGATGAACATGTTGCGCGGCTCGGTCGCCGCGTACTGCTCGCCGAGTTCGGCGATCCGCCGGTACAGGGCCTGCTTCTGTGCGGGAGTCCGCCCGGAGCGCATGGTGATCGCGACGTAGACGATGCCGTCGTCGCGGTGCACACCGAGGTAATCGCCGTAGCGGAGCGTGCTGTTGGTGCCGTCGTGGCCGACGAGGACCTGGAACCGGTCGTCGGGCGGTATCCCGATCGTCTCGACCAGAGCGTCGTGCACGGCACGGCCGAGCGCGTCGAGCCGGTCCGGGCCGGCTCGCAGTGCGTCGATACGGACGAAGGGCATGGCGGCGGCTCTCCTTGGTGCGGCGGGGTGGTGGCCCGCGAGGATCGAATACGCCGTACATACTAGTAGGTACAAAAATGCATTCACGGCCGGCGGCCGATGAAGCGCAGGAACGCGGTCTGCGCGTCGGCGCCGTCCGGTGCCGGGACGCTCTCGTCGAAGGCGCCGGTCGCCAGCAGTGCCGCGTGGTGGGGGAGCAGCGCCTGGTGGGTGCGGGTGACGGCGTCCTGGTCGAGTATTTCGTCGCCCCCGGTGGCGCGGGCCAGGTCCCAGGTGTGGCCCAGCAGTTCGAGGGCGCCGATCACCTCGACGGCCTGCTCCACCGGGACCGGCCCCAGCGGACCGCCGGGCAGCGGCCGCGCTGCCAGCGCAGGGTCATTGAGCAGCGCGAGCATGCCGGTACGGCAGGCGAGGAACGCGGCCGCCAGATCGGCGTCGGGATCCACGGCAGGCGCCTCTCCCATGGGTGAGACGGCGACCCCGTGAGCGGGCGACGGGGGAGTGCCGTGCACCGCGGCGAGGATCCCGCGGTGCCCATTGACGACGTGTGCGACGACATCGCGGGCTGCCCAGCCCCGGCACGGGCTCTTGGCATCCCACCGGTCGGCGGGCGCTGCCCGGACGCGGGCCAGGAAGGCGTCGGCGAGCTGGGCGTAGTGGTCTGCGACAGCGGACATGAGGGCTCCGGTGGTTCGGTACGGGTGTTGTTCGATACGTGAGGGGGCTCTGCGACCAGGAGCTGTGCTGGTCACTTCGGCGGCATGCCGCGGAGGACCTCGTCCAGCCGGCGTCCGGCCACCGAGACCCAGCCGCCGCCCATCACGTGGCGGGCACGCTGCTGGAGCGGATTGTCGGGGTCGAAGCCCTCGTGGACGAGGAAGAGCCGGGTGCCGCGGCCTTCGGGCCGCAACGTCCAGGTGATGGTCCAGTCCGCGCCGCTCGCGCTGCCGGGGTCGGCGTCACGCCAGCCGACCCGAAGCATGCTCTCCGGCTCGAAGGCGAGCACCTCGGCCTGGACGGTGCCGGAGAAACCGGTGGCGGGCATGGCCCTGGCCTGCATGGTGTAGCGGTGGCCGATCTCCAGACGGAAGTCGCAGGGCATGAGCCACTGCGCGATCAGCTCCGGTTCGGTCAGCGCTCGCCAGACCTTGGCCGGTGGGTGCGCCAGGAACTGGTCGACCCGGACGGTGGTGGGATCGTCACCCGCACTCGGGTCTTGAACGCCCGCCTTCGGGCGGTCGTCGGATGTGCAGTCAGCTGTTTCGTCGTCGGTCACGGCTCATCGTCCTCGAGCGTGTCGAGCAGGTCGCGCAGGTTGCTCAGTTTCTCGCGCCAGTACCGCTCGAACGGATTCAGCCACTCCTGCACCTCGTACAAGGCGGCTGCCTCCAGCCGGTAGAGCCGTTGCCGGCCCGATCTCGTCTCGCTGACCAGGCCGGCCTCTCGCAGCACCCGCAGATGCTCCGAGAAGCTCGGGCGTGCCATGGCGAAGTGCGCGGCGAGTGCGGTGACGGACTGCGGGCCGGTGTCCCGCAGCAGCGCCAGCACCTCGCGCCGCACCGGGCTGGCGAGCGCGGCGAAGACTTTCCCGTCCTGGGTCCCGGTGGTGGGCATCGTTCAGACCTGGGATGCCGCGGGGGCCGGGGCGGCGAGGACGAAGCTGTTGCCGTCGGGGTCCGTGAGGATGGCCTGGCGGCCCCAGGGCAGCTGAGTCGGGCCCTCGACCGCGGCGCCGGCCTGTACGAGTGCCGCGCAGTCGGCATCGAGGGCGGAGGTCTCCAGGATGATGCCGCGCGCGCTGCCCGGCGTGAAACCCTGCTCGGCGGAGGCCAGCGTGAAGCCGGTCGCGGCTCCGTGCGGGGCGACCTGGAGCCAGCGCACCGGGCCCATCCGCTGGTCGGCAATGACCTCGAAGCCGAGCGTGGAGACGTAGAAGTCCTTGGCCCGGTCCTGGTCGGAGACGGGCACGGTGACGGTCCTGGCGTGCGTGATGTTCATGCCGGCACTATACGTAGGAAATTTCCTACGTGTCATCCCCGGGCCGTCATCCGTCACGGGTGCACGGCGGTGACCAGCCATGCGGAGCTGCGCAGCCGGACCGTGCCCTCGGCGTCCTCATGGGTGCGCAGCAGCTCGGTCAGTTCGCGCCGGGCCCGTGCGCCGGCCTCCGGATCCACCTGCGCGAGCAGATGGCGGCCGGGGCCCGAGGCGAAGAGGAAGTCGGTCGCGTCCTCGGCGCCCTGCCCCCACCTCCCGTACGCCTCGGCGTGCTGGACGTCGATGTCCGTGAAGCCGGCGGCGGTCAGGACCTCGCGCACCCGCGCGGGGTCGGCGAGGGAGAACATGCCCGGCCCGCCCGTTGCGCCGAAGCCGCCGACCGGCAGGTGCGAGCGCAGCTCGGTGAGCGCCTGGAGCCATTCGTTCCGCTCGGCGTCCGCCGCGCAGATGAAGGCGAGCCTGCCGCCGGCGCGCAGGCCGTCGGCGATATTGCGGAACGCGGCCACGGGGTCCTCGAAGAACATCACCCCGAAGCGGCTGATCGCCACGTCGAAGTCGCGCCCGGCCAGCGGGTGCACCTGGGCGTCACCCTGCTCGAACGTCACATTGTCCAGGCGTTCCGCCTGGGCGCTGGCGCTGGCGCGCTCCAGCTGCGGGTCGGAGAGGTCGACGCCGGTTGCGTGCCCGTCGGTGGCGCGGCGGGCGGCGAGCCGGGTGGTGGCGCCCGCGCCGCAGCCGATGTCCAGCACGGTGTCGCCGGGTGTGATGGCGGCGGCGTCGAGGAGCGGCTGGTTGAACCCTTCGTTCACGGCGTCCCAGCGGTCCTGGTTGCGGGCCCAGTGGACGCCCTCGTAACCGTTCCACGCCTGCTCCTGCTCGGCGTTGGGGTTCTGCTGCATGACGGACCTCGGCTTTCCCTGCCGGTTCTCCGGCCTAGTATGGGCGGGTGCCCAAAGAATGTATGGGCGCGTGCCCAAACTGTCCACCCGCCGCGCTGTTCTGTCCGAAAGGTCAATGATGTCCCCTCGTGGGGTTGCCGTCCCCGACATCCGTGAACGTCTCTTCGCCGCCGCCGAACGCGTCGTCGCCCGCGGTGGACCCGGCGCGCTGACGAGCCGGGCCGTCACCGACGAGGCGGGCTGTGCCAAAGGGATGCTGCACGCCCACTTCGCAGGCGGGCTGGACGAGTTCGTCGCCCAGCTCGTCCTGGACCGCTTCGCGCGGACCGCAGCGCTCGCCGCCGAACTGCCGCAGCGTGCCGGGCAGGAGACGGTCGCCGCGAACCTCGCCACCGTCACCGAGGCGCTGCTCACCTCGGCGGGCCCGACCATGGCGGGCATCGCCCTCACCCGCCCCGGTGCCTCGGCGCGCTTCCGGGACGCGATGGCCGCCGGAGCGCCGGGCTTCGCTGCAGTTCAGGAGTCCGTCGCCGCCTATCTGGCCGCCGAGCAGCGCCTGGAGCGGGTGGCCGCCCACGCGGACCCCGAAGCCCTCGCCCTCGCCCTGGTCGGCACCGCCCACCACCTCCTGATGACGAGCTGGCCGGGCGCCCCCGATCCGTCAGCACAGCTCGACCGGCTGATCGCGGCCCTGACCGGGCTCACGTAAGGGGAGTTGCGTGGTGCAGGCCATCGGAGACGAGCAGGACACGTCACCGCGCCTGGATACGTGCCCGGCGGGAGGTCCGCCGGGAAATTCGGCGGGCGCGCGGGCACCTTGGACCGTACTGTTGCCCGATCAGCGGCGCCTGGCGGCCGAAGCGACAGCCGGAGAGCGGAGTGGTACCGATGCTGGGAGTGGCGAACCTGCCCACCTACGCACTGGGGACTCTGCTGATCATTCTGCTGCCGGGGCCGAGTTCGCTGTACACGCTGTCGGTGGCGGCGCGGCGCGGCGTGCGGACGGGCTACCGCGCCGGGGCCGGTGTCTTCCTCGGCGAGATGGCCCTGATGCTGCTGGCCGCGGCCGGCGTCGCCTCACTGCTGCAGGCCAACCCGGTGGCCTTCGCCGTGGTGAAGTACGCCGGAGCCGGCTACCTAGGGTGGATCGCCGTCGGGATGCTGCGCGGCGCATGGCAGACCTGGCGCAACCGCAAGGAGCCCACCGACGAGGCGCAGCCGGAGACGGCCGCGGCCGAGCGGCCCTTCCGCCGGGCGGTGCTGGTCACTTTGCTGAACCCGAAGGCGATCCTGTTCTTCATCTCGTTCTTCGTGCAGTTCGTGGATCCCGACTACCCGTACCCTGCGCTGTCCTTCGCGCTGCTGGCGGTGGTCTACCAGTCGATCAGCGTCTGTTACGTCACCGTTCTGATCCTCGGGGCCACCTATCTGTCGGCGCAGTTCAGCCGCCGCAAGCGGCTGTCGGCCTGCCTGACCGCCGGGGCGAGTGCGCTGTTCCTCGGCTTCGCGGCGAAGCTCGCCACCGCCGGAGGCTGAGCAGCCCGGCTCCGGCCCGGCGTCCCCGCCCGGATCCCGCCCGGCGCCGCTGACCTACAACGGTCAGGGCGCGCACCTCGCCCTGAGCACGGCACGGGGCCCGCCTCACCCGGGGCAGCCCCGCGCTTTTGCCGGTCCGGCAATACGGTTGGAATCCGGGCGCGGTGGGTTACATGATCGTTGCCGGGCCGGTCGGCCGACGGTCCGGCAACGGGCACCGTGCCCGGCAGTTGAGCAGCCTCGGAGGACATATGTCGTCGCACACCACGGACTTGACGCGGGAACCGAAGCACCGGACGGTCCCCTCGCCGGCCGGCCGGATCCACCTGGTCGAGCAGGGCACCGGCCCGCTGGTGCTGCTCGTGCACGGATTCCCCGAGTCCTGGTACTCCTGGCGCCACCAACTGCCCGCACTGGCAGCTGCCGGATACCGCGCCGTGGCCATCGACGTACGGGGCTATGGCCGCTCGTCCAAGCCTGCCGAGACGGCGGCCTACCGGATGCTCGACCTCGTGGAGGACAACGTCGCGGTGGTCGAAGCCCTCGGCGAATCGAGTGCCGTGATCATCGGGCACGACTGGGGCTCGCCGATCGCCGCGAACTCCGCACTGGTGCGGCCCGATGTCTTCCGCGCGGTAGGCATGCTGAGCGTCCCCTACAGCCCGCGCGGCGGCCCCCGGCCCAGCGAGGTCTTCGCCCGGGTGGGCGGCGACGAGGAGTTCTACGTCGCCTACTTCCAGCAGCCGGGCCGTGCCGAGGCCGAGATCGAGCCCGACGTCCGCGGCTGGCTGGCCGGCGTCTACGCGGCCCTGTCCGCCGACACCATGCCGGCGCAGGACGCGCCCGACCCGCATTTCATCGCCCCCGGCGGCCTGATGCGCGACCGGTTCCCGGCCGGCCGGCTGCCGGGCTGGCTCAGCGAGGCGGATCTCGACTTCTACGCAGGGGAGTTCGAGCGGACCGGCTTCACCGGGCCCCTCAACCGATACCGCAACATGGACCGGGACTGGGAGGAGCTGGCCGACTTCGACGGCGCCCCCCTCACCCAGCCGTCGTTCTTCGCCGGCGGCGGCATGGACGCCTCCACCACCTGGCTGCGCGAGGCCATCGACGCCTATCCCACCACCCTCCCGGGCCTGCACTCCTCCCACATCCTGGAAAACTGCGGCCACTGGATCCAGCAGGAGCGCCCCGAGGAGATCAACCGGCTGCTGACCACCTGGCTCACCTCGCTGCCGGCCCCGGGCGCCGACGACTGACCGGCTCGGGCTGACCGGCCTGGCCGTTACTGCTGGTCGAGGAGGGGAACCCGGGCCACGTCAGCCAGCGCGCCGGTCACCGGCCGGTGACCGGCGCCGGAGGCCGTCGAGGACGGGAGAGACCGCGGTGACCAACGCACCGGCCGCCTGACGCCGGTCCGACGGCAGGCACGTGACAGGAGCCGACCATGGACCCGACAGCTGCCATGCCCGTGTTCACCAGCCTGGAAGCCCTCACCGGGCTGGTCACCGAGCGCAGGAGACTGTATGTGCGATGGTCCCGCGGTCCGGCGGTCGATCTTCAGCGGGTCTCCAGCATGGACGACCTGACCGGTGCCGCCATGCCGGGGCTGTCCGCAAGCCCGCTCGACGTCGAGGCGTGGTGGGCGGACCGTCCCGCTCGCGTGTGGGTGGCCAGGCGGCTGTACGACTACTCCCACCTGCCCCGCGTCAAGGACCCCAGGACCCGCCCCTGGGTGCTGACGGGGCAGGAGAGGGGCCGCGGTCCTGACAACGAGCCGCTGGTCCGCTGCGTGCAGCCGCTGGGCTGGATCGCCGATCGCGTCATCGCCGAAGCGGACGCCGTCATCACCCGCCAGCCCGGCAGTTGGGGCCCCATCCGCCGGGACGGCAGCGCGCTGTGACGCCCGGCGCCGCACGGCCCGCTCCGCTCGGGTTCCCCCGGCGCCGGAGCAGGTGCGCGTCCGCATGCCGGAACCTGCGGCCTCGGCGGTGCGGGGGAGCGCGCGGCAGCACGCTGGAGGGCAGGATGTGCGGGTGAGTCAGGTGTGGGTGTGGCGACGGATCTACCGGTGGGTGCCCGCCGGGGTGCTCGTGCTCGCTGTCGGGCTGGATCTGCTCGCACGTCATTGGGTCTCCACCGCGCCCCTGCTGGCCGTGGCGCCGGTGGTGGCAGCGCCGGTGCTGGAGCCGCCGACCATCGTGGCCGTAGGTCTCGGGGCGATGGCCGCGCACGCCGGGCTCTCCTACTCGGACGGCACCTTCGGGCCGCAGAGCGGTATCGGCACCCAGCTCACCTTGGTGGCCATCACCGCGCTGGCGGTCGGACTGAACCGGACGCTGCGCTCGCACCACGCCACGGCCGACAAGGCCCGGCACGCCGCCCAGGTGGCCCAGCAGGCGGTGCTGCCCACCCCGCCGGAGCGGACGGGCGGTCTGCACATCGCCGCGCGGTACGTGCCCGCCGACGAGACAGCCCTCATCGGGGGCGATCTGTACGTGGTCCAGGAGACGCCGTTCGGGGTGCGCGGGATGATCGGTGACGTACGCGGCAAGGGGCTGTCCGCCATCGCTGTCGTCAGCGCGGACATCGGCGCCTTCCGCTATGCCGCCGACCACTGCGCCGACCTGCCCACGGTGGTCGAGACGCTGGAGGAGACGCTGGTACGGGAGGGGCAGCGGCAGGGCGGTCTTGAACAGTCCGAGGGCTTCACCACGGCGCTGCTCGTGGAGTTCGCCCCGGACCTGGAGCAGGTCCGGCTGGTCAACCGCGGCCATCCGCCGCCGCTGCTCCTGGACCCGGCGGGCCATGCCCGGGTGCTGGAGCCCGGCCAGGAGGCGCCGCCGCTGGGTATCACCACCCTCGGCTCCTGGGCCTCGCCCGTGGAGACCTACGACCTCGTCCCGGGCGCGACGCTGCTGTGCTTCACCGACGGCGTCACCGAAGCACGCGACCGCAGCGGCATTTTCTACGATCCGGCCGGCCGGATCTCGCAGATGCTGGACGCCTACCGGCGCAACACCGGCCACCCGGCGGATCCGCAGACCGTCCTCGACTTCCTCGTCACCGACGTGCACCGGCACAGCGCCGGACCGGCGCAGGACGACCAGGCGCTCCTCGCCCTCACCCGTCCCATCCGCAGCAGCGACATCCTGACCGTGGCCGGGCAGCCCTCACCCTGACGCCGCCACGGCCTCCTCCGGGGTGTCGGCGAGCCCGAGGCGGAGGTGTTCGACGTGGTAGAGAGCCTGGTCGAGCAGGGCGGCGACGTGGTTGTCGTGCAGGGTGTAGACCACCGAGCGGCCGTTGCGGGTACCGGTGACCAGGCCCAGATTGCGCAGCAGCCGCAACTGGTGGGAGCAGGCGGACTGTTCCATGCCGACGGAGGTCGCCAGCTCCGTCGCCGCGCACGGGCCCTCGCGCAGCCGGGCCAGGATCAGCAGCCGTGAGGGAGTGGCCAGGGCCTGCAGCGTGGTGGCGACCTGCGTGGCGTTCTCCGAGGTGAGACGGGTGCGCGGGGTCGCGTCCGGTTCGGGGTTGTTCGCTCCATGGCCCATGGGTTCCATCCTACGGAGATGAATACATGAATGGCTGTTCAAGCGTTCCTGTATGGTGAGGGAGTCGTTTCCCCTCCCCAGCGAAGGGCCCCGTTCGCCATGGTCTCCACCCTGACCGAGCCCGCCCCGTCGCCGGTTCTCCGGCCGGTCGCGCCGCGTCGGCGTACCCGTGTGCTGGCGCTGCCCGAGGCGCGCTGGGCGCTCGCCGCGCTCGTGCTGTTCCTGCTCGCCCTCCCGCTGTACCTGCTGGAAGCGCCGGCCTGGAGCTGGGCGCCACTGTTCGCGGCCACGTACGTCACCGGCGGCTGGGAGCCCGGCTGGGAGGGGCTCAAGGCGCTCAAGGACCGAACGCTGGACGTGGACCTGCTGATGATCGTCGCGGCGCTCGGCGCCGCAGCGATCGGACAGGTGCTGGACGGCGCGCTCCTGATCGTCATCTTCGCCACCTCCGGCGCCCTGGAAGCCCTCGCCACCGCGCGCACGGCTGACTCGGTACGCGGGCTGCTCGACCTCGCACCGGCCACCGCGACCCGGCTGCTGCCCGACGGCGGCGAGGAGCGCGTCCCGGCCGCATCCCTCGCGGTCGGCGACACCCTCCTGGTGCGTCCCGGCGAGCGGGTCGGCGCCGACGGCCAAGTCCTCGGCGGACAGAGTGAGGTGGACCAGGCCACCATCACCGGCGAGCCGCTGCCGGTCACCAAGCAGACCGGTGACGAGGTGTTCGCCGGCACCGTCAACGGCGCCGGAGCGCTGCGGGTCAGGGTGGAGCGCGATCCGTCCGACTCGGTGCTCGCCCGCATCGTGACCATGGTCGAGGAGGCGTCCGGGACCAAGGCCCCCACCCAGCTGTTCATCGAGAAGGTCGAACAGCGGTACTCCCTCGTCATGGTCGCCGCCACGCTCGCCCTCTTCACGGTGCCGCTCCTCCTCGGAGCCGAGCTGAGGCCGACGCTGCTGCGTGCGATGACGTTCATGATCGTCGCCTCGCCGTGCGCGGTCGTGCTGGCCACCATGCCGCCGCTGCTCTCCGCGATCGCCAACGCCGGGCGGCACGGGGTGCTGGTGAAGTCCGCGGTCGTCATGGAACGCCTCGGCCGGACCGACGCGGTGGCCCTGGACAAGACCGGCACCCTCACCGAAGGCACCCCCCACCTGGCCGATCTGCACCCGCTGCCGGGCTCGGGGCTGACCGACCAGACGCTGCTGAGCCTGGCGGCCGGGGCCGAGCGGGCCAGCGAGCACCCGCTGGCCCGCTCGATCGTCGACGCCGCCCGCTCCCGTGGCCTCCCTCTCCCGGCCGCCGGCGATTTCGCCTCCACCCCCGGCCTCGGCGTCACCGCCACCGTCGAGGGCCGACGCATCCAGATCGGCGCGCCCGGGCGGCTGCTGGACCACGGCGCGCGGCCGGACGGCATTCCCGGAACGGATACGGAGCCACTATCGGAAACCGGTCTCCAATCGGAAACCGACCCCCTGTGGGGCGCGGCCCGCGAGAAGGTCCGGCAGTTGGAGGAGGCCGGTCGCACGGCCGTCGTCGTTCTCGCCGACGGCCACCCGGCCGGTCTGCTGGGCGTCGCCGACCGGTTGCGGCCCGACGCCGCCGAGGCGGTCACCGCGCTGGCGTCCCTCACGGGCGCCTCGCCCGTCCTGGTCACCGGGGACAACGAGCGTGCCGCCGCACTCCAGGCGGAGCGGACCGGCATCACCGACGTCCGCGCCTGCCTCCTGCCGCAGGACAAGGTCGCCACCGTCCGTGAGCTGGAAGCCGCCGGGCGCCGGGTGCTGGTCGTCGGTGACGGCGTCAACGACGCGCCCGCGCTGGCCGCGGCCCATACCGGTGTCGCCATGGGCAGGGCGGGGTCCGACCTCGCGCTGGAGACGGCCGACGCCGTGGTGGTCCGCGACGAACTCGCCGCGATCCCCGCCGTCGTCGGCCTCTCGCGGGCCGCACGCCGTCTCGTCGTCCAGAACCTCGCCGTGGCCGGCACCTTCATCGCCGTGCTCGCCGCGTGGGACTTGTTCGGCACCCTCCCGCTGCCGCTCGGCGTCGCCGGTCACGAGGGCTCCACCGTTCTGGTCGGCCTGAACGGGTTGCGGCTGCTGCGCGATGCGGCCTGGGAACGGGCCCGCCTGCACGAGAGGTACGCGCCCCGTAAGGGGCGCGGGGAACTGCGCGACAAGCCACAGCACACCCGCAGCCTGCGGACGTGAAGCAGGGGCAGCCCCTCACCGGAAGAAGACTCGCGGGGCAAGCCCTATAGCAAGCCCTATAGGAACCTGGACGCTTTCGTGGCGAGTTGCCGTTCCAGATACGCGGCAGCGTCCGCGGGCCGCATGCGGGCGAGTGCCACCAGGCCGGTGATGACCACGTCGGCCACCTCGGCGTGCACGTCCTCCCAGGCGTGGCTGTATCCCTTGCGCGGGTTGGTGCCCTGGACGCCGATGACGGCCTGGGCCGCCTCGCCCGTCTCCTCGGACAGCTTCAGCACCTGCAACGTCCACTGCTGCTCGCGCTCCAGGCCACGCGCGTCGCTGTGTGCGTCGAAGGTACGGGCCAGACCGGTGACCGTCCGCCAGATTCCGTCCATGGCCCTCCCGTTCCGTTCGGCGTCCTGGGTGGCGGGCTGCCCGGCCGGTTGGCGGGTCGGAGGGGAGTACGCCCGCGGGGCCGGCAGGCCGGGCAGGGAGCCGGGCCACACTGCCTCCAGCGCCTGGGCGGCGGGCGCGAAGACCGGGCCGAGCGTGCCGAGGGCGCACGGGTCGTGCCACTCCCACCGCAGGAAGCGGCCCGGCTCGGGACACGGGGATGTCAGCGTGCCGGACCAGGCGTTGACGCACACCACGGCCGACACCCGCGGCACTCCGGCGCTGTCGTCCAGCAGGATCGTCCGCAGCTGCGCGTCCTCCACGTCGGCGCGCAGCCCGGTCTCCTCGGTCAGTTCGCGGACCGCTGTGGCCTCGAAGGACTCGCCGGGCTCGGCACTGCCACCGGGCAGCTCCCACATGCCGTCCACGGACCGCCCGAGCAGCACCCGGCCGCTGCCGTCGGTGACGACCGCACACGCACCGGCCACCGCACGCGGAACCGGACGGCCCTTCTCCGACGCGACGAAGGAGCACGGCGCACCGCGCAGCACCAGCACGGTGAGACCGTCCGCCTCGAATCGCTGCACGCGCTCCCACCCCTCGGCCAGCAGCCCGATCTCCCGCTCGTCCAAGGCGATGTCCCGCCGGTGGGCGGGCACCTGCTCCGCCGACAGCGTGATCACCGCCAACGCACCGCCGGGGCGCAGCCGTTCTCCCAGCGCGCGCAGCACGCGAGCGCGGTCCCGCAGAAAGGAGCAGGCCAGCCGCAGGGTGATCAGGTCGTAGCCGCCCTCGTCCAGCTCGGCGAGGTCGTCGTGCTCGACGTCCAGCCGCAGCCACCGCACCTTGCCGCCCGCGGTGTCCTCCGTCGCCCGGGCGCGGGACAAGGCGCTGTCCGCCCGGTCGACGGCGTCCACCTGGTAGCCGAGCCCGGCCAGGAAGCAGGCCAGTTCGCCCGTGCCGCAGCCGACGTCCAGGGCGGTGCCGTCCTCGGGCGCGGGCAGGTGCTCGGTCAGCAGCGCCCGTTCCGCCTCGCCGAGCGGCCGGAAACCGCGGCCGTCCGCATAGTGCCGGTCCCACTCCTGCGACGTGACGTAACCCAACGGGCTGCTCCTCACCTGTGCTGCGACGGTCTGTGCTGCGGGCGCCTGTGCCGCCGCGGTCTGTGCCGCGGCGGTCTCTTCTGCGGCGTTCTGTCCTGCGACGGCAGGCGTGAGCTGCTTTCCCCTCCATTGCCTTGCGGAACCCCGCCGTGGGAGGGGGGTGTGGGATGCGCCGTTCAGGCTCGGGGCCCGACCGCCGCACCGGCCAGGACCGTGGTCACGGTCCTGCGGACGGCTTCGGGCTCCGGCGGTGCGCTCTTCCGGTCGGCGAACAGCAGGTGTCCGGCCCCGATCAGGGTGTGGGCGAGGGTCTCGACATCGGCGTCGGCTGCGATACGGCCCAGTTCGCGTTCGGCGGTGAGGTAGGAGGCGACCATGGCCGTGGCCTCGGTCAGCAGCGGGACACCTGTCGGCCTGATCCGCCGCAGCCGGGCGCGCAGCTCGTCCCGGGAGGTGACGAGGCCGACGATCGCCACCGCGACCGAGCCGAAGAGCCGGCTCAGCGCGTCGGTGAGGTTGTCGGCGACGGTACCGCTCCCGGCGGAGTCGCACAGGGCCGTGGCCTGGCTGTCGAGCCGGCGCAGCCGGTCCTGTACGAGCTCGGTGAGGAAAGCGTCGAAGTCGGCGAAGTGCCGGTGCAGTACGCCCTTGGCGCACCCTGCCTCGGTGGTCACAGCGCGGCTGGTGAGCGCGTTCGGCCCGTCCCGGAGCAGTACGCGCTCGGCGGCGGCGAACAGCTGCTCGCGCACGTCGCGGATGGCCACCCCTGTCGGCACCGTGCGGCTCCCCCTCACTTCATCGGGCCCCGGCTCCCGAACCGGGTATGGGCGTACGCCCACTATAGTGCCGCTCTTCCCGGCGCCCGGCGGAGCGAGCGCCACCGCTGAGCTGGGACGCGGGGGTGCCGGAACCAAGTGTGGTCGCACCTCTTGACGCCCCGTGACGCCGACCACATATTTACCTCTCAGTGCAACTGGCCAGTAACTGCCGGCGGTCCCGCGCCGGCCCCTCGCCTTTCCCCACTCGAGGCCACGCCTTTCCCCACTCACGAGAGGTACCGTCATGCGCTCACGCATGCCCAGCTGCCGCGTCAGATCGGCCGTTGCCCTCGCCACCGCCACAGCCGCGGTGACCACCGGCGCGGGACTCGGCGCGAGCCCCGCGCTGGCGGACGACGCCACCGTCCACCGCTATGCCGCCCTGGGCGACTCCTACGCGTCGGGGGCCGGTGTGCCCAACGCGGCCGACCAGACCTGTTCGCGCTCGGACCGCAACTACCCCGCGCTGGTCAACAGCGGGCTCACTCCTGGCAGGCACCAGGACGTCACCTGCGCAGGAGCCACCACCGAAGACCTGAACTCGGCCCAGTTCCCCTCCGTGGCCCCCCAGTTGGACGCGCTGAGCAAGGACACCGATCTGGTCACCCTCACCATCGGCGGCAACGACATCGGCTTCGGCGACATCATCGTCCGCTGTGTCTCGCTCGGCCTGCTCAACCCGCTCGGCTCGCCGTGCAAGACCAGCTACACCTGGACCGGGCACGACGAACTCGCCGCCACCATCGAGAGCACCGCGCCCAAGATCTCCAAGGCGCTCGACGACATCCGGGGACGCGCCCCGCACGCCAAGATCCTCGTCACCGGCTATCCGGCGATCCTGCCCGACGACGGCAGCAACTGCCCCTCCGTCGTCTCCATCGCCAAGGGCGACGCGCCGTGGCTGCGCGACACCCACAAGCATCTCAACAGCATGATCGCCAAGCAGGCAGACGAGCACGGCGCCGTATACGTCGACACCTACTCCAAGTCCGTGGGGCACGACGTGTGCAAGCCGGTCGGAACGCGCTGGGTGGAACCGCTCATCACCAACGCCGCCGCGCCCTTCCACCCCAACGCCGCCGGCGAGAAGTCCATGGCCGACTCCGTACTGGCCGCCGCTCGCTGATCCGTGCCCTTCCCGGCGCCACTCCCGCAGTCGCACTCCGGCTGAGGGGGTGGCGCTTCGCTGTCGGGCGTCACCTCTTGCCGACGCCGGACCCCTTGACGGCGCGTTCGTTCCGACTACGGTCACTGACGCAATACCGAATGCCGTCTGAAATATCGAACGAACGGCAGTCGGCACCACCTACCGCGTGACAGAAGCCAACTCCAGCGTTGTGCCACCCCCTTCCCTCTGGAGGCAATGCAATGGAAGCTTCACGCCCTGTGCGCAGGCGAACCGTCGTGGCCACGGCCGCCGGTCTGACAGCCGCCGGTCTGTCGGCTGCCGCTGTGGCCGCCGTACCGGCCCGCGCCGCCACCCCTCGCACCGGAGGCACGTCGATCGATACCGCCGCCGCTTTCCCGCTGTCCGATGTCGCCCTGCACGACGGCCCGTTCCGCGACAACCAGGCGCGCAACAGCGCCTATCTGCGGGACGTCGACCCCGACCGCCTGCTGCACACCTTCCGCCGCAACGTCGGCCTTCCCTCCACGGCCGAGCCCTGTGGCGGATGGGAGGCCCCCGACGTCGAGCTGCGCGGCCACAGTCTCGGCCATCTGCTCTCGGGCCTGGCCCTCACCTACGCCAACACCGGTGAGCAGCGGCTGCGCGACAAAGGCGCGCTCATCGTGCGGGAGCTCGCCGCGTGCCAGGCCCGCGCGGCCGAGGCCGGCTATCACGAGGGCTACCTTTCCGCCTTTCCCGAAAGCTTCCTGGACCGGCTGGAGGCCGGGGAGAAGGTGTGGGCGCCCTACTACACCCTGCACAAGATCATGGCGGGGCTGCTCGACCAGTACGCGCTGGCCGGCAACAAGCAGGCGCTGCGGGTGCTGAACGCGCAGGCGGGCTGGCTCGACCGGCGCACCGCCGGGCTCGACCACGCGCATATGCAGCGGGTGCTGGAGACCGAGTTCGGCGGTATGAACGAGGTGCTGGTGAACCTCGCCGCCGCCACCGGAGCGTCCCGCTGGCTGGACGTCGCCGAACGCTTCAGCCACGAGGCGGTCTTCCAGCCGCTGGAGCGCGGTGAGGACCGACTGGCGGGGCTGCACGCCAACACCCAGATCCCGAAGATGACCGGCGCCCAGCGCCTGCACGAGGAAGGCCGGGGGAGCGGCGGCTACGGACGTGTCGCCGCCAACTTCTGGCGCATCGTCACCGACCACCACACCTATGTGATCGGAGGCAACAGCAACAACGAAGCCTTCCACGCCCCGGACGCCATCGCCGCCCAACTCGGTCCCACCACCTGCGAGAACTGCAACAGCTACAACATGCTCAAGCTGACCCGGCTGCTGCACTTCCGCTCACCGGAGCGGATCCAGCTGCTGGACTACTACGAGCGCACCCTGTTCAACCAGATGCTCGGCGAGCAGGACCCCGAGTCGGCCCACGGCTTCAACATCTACTACACCGGCCTGCAGCCGGGCGCCTACAAGGCCCAGCCCTCCTTCATGGGCGACGACCCCGAGGCGTACTCCACCGACTACGACAACTTCTCCTGCGACCACGGCACCGGCATGGAGACGCACGCCAAGTTCGCCGACACCATCTACTCCCGGGCCACGGGTGATGACGCCGCGCTCTTCGTCAACCTCTTCATCCCCTCGCGGCTCAACTGGCGTGCCCACGGCATCGTCTGGGACCAGACCACCCGCTTCCCGGACACGCCGGCCACCACGCTCACCGTGCACTCCGGCCGCGCCCGGCACGCGCTGCATCTGCGTATCCCGGGCTGGGCACACGGTGCGCGAGTGCGGGTGAACGACGAGGCGGACGCCCCGGCGGACCCCGGGACCTGGTTCACCGTTCCCGAGCGTGACTGGAGCCGGGGCGACCGGGTGCGGCTCAGCCTGCCGATGCGCCTTCGTCTGGAGGCCACTGCGGACGACCCCCAGGTGCAGGCCGTCTGCTACGGGCCGGTGGTGCTGGCCGGGCAGTACGGTCCGCGGGCAGGAGAGGAGGAGACGCCCATGCCACGGCTCGACCCCGACTCGGTCCGGCCCACCGAGGAAGACGGTCTGCGCTTCACCGCCCGCGCGGACGGCAGGAACGTCACCTTGCTTCCGGTGTCCCGTACCCACCACGAGCGCTACGTCGTCTACTGGCGGGTCGACTCCTAGGCCGAGCGTTCAGTCCGTATCGAGGCCGTCGACCAGCCGGTTGAGGAACCGGGTGAACATCGCCTCGGGGGTCAGCGGCCGGCCCGGCGCGGCCAGCGCTTCGGCGAGCTCCGGGTGGTTGCCGTCCGCGGCGACGGTGGTGAGGTAGCGGGTCTCGGCCGCGGTCCGCTCGGGGGACCGGGCTGACCCGGCCTGGCTGAGCTCGTAGCCGACGTGCCCGGCCACGAACGAGGTGAGCTGGGCGAAGACCTCCAGCTTCGCGGCGCCGTCGAGTCCGGTGGGGCGCAGGGCCGCGAGGGCGCGTTCCAGGAAGGCCAGCGCGTTCGGCCCCAGGGTGCGGCGAGTGGTCAGTGTGGCGGGCAGCCAGGGATGCCGGAGCATCAGGGCGCGCTGGTCGTGGGCGACGGCTTTGAGGTCGGCCCGCCAGTCGCCGGTGGGAGGGGTGGCTGTCGGGAGTTCGCCGCTGACGTGGTCGAGCATGAGCTCCAGCAGCGTGTCCTTGTCGGGCGCATAGCTGTAGAGCGACATGACGCCTGCCCCGACCTCGGCGGCGACCCGCCGCATGGTGACGGCGTCGAGCCCTTCGGCGTCCGCCAGCGCGACGGCTGCCGCGATGATCGCCGCCCGGCTGAAGCCCGGCCGCCTGCCGCGACGGGGCCGGTCCGGGGTCAGCCAGAGCTGTTGCGGGTCGACGCCCGTACCGCCGGAGCCGCCTCCACGCGTCACGTCCCGGACTCCCTTCTCCGCACCGGTGCGCCCTGCGGAAGACATCCAACTTGCGGAAGCCATCCAAGCATCTACAATTCCCGTACGTCGTACGAGAATAGTGGAGGAAGCGATGACGTCAGCCACACACGAGGCCGCACCCCGATCGGCCTGGACGCCACCGAAGGCGAAGCCACCGCTGACAGCGCGGATGCTGCGTGCGACCTGGCGCCGACTCCCCGCCGCACAGCACGAGGTCGGATGGCAGCCGGGACTGGCGGTGCCCGCCGCCGACGGCAGCCCGCTGATCACCGACCACTACTTCCCCCGCACACCGGGCGACTTCCCCACCCTCCTGGTGCGCTCCCCCTACGGCAGGGGGGTGCCGTGGTCACCCATGTACGGCCTGCTCTTCGCCGAACAGGGCTTCCATGTGGTGCTGCAGAGCTGCCGGGGCACCGGTGGCTCCGGCGGCCGGTTCGAACTGTGGCGCAACGAGGCCGCCGACGGTCACGCCGCGGTGGCCTGGCTGCGGGAACAGCCCTGGTTCGACGGGCGACTGGGCACGGTCGGCCCCAGCTACCTCGGCTACACCCAGTGGGCCCTCGCCCTTGACCCGCCGCCCGAACTGCAGGCGATGGCCGTCCAGGTGGGGCTGCACGATTTCTACGCCCTGTTCCATGCGGACGGGACACCCCGTCTGGAGAACGTCCTCCTCGACGGCGTCGGCATCACATACCAGCACCAGGGGATGGCCGCCTTTGCCCGGGCGATGCTGTGCCTCCAGCGCGGACTGCGCGGCATCACCACCGCGCGGCCCTTGCGCAGCGGGTACGTGGCCTCCCTCGCCGAGGACGTGCCCTGGCTGGACGATGTGCTGAGCCACCCGGACGCCGACGACCCCTACTGGCACGGCGCGTCCCTGGCCGAGGCCGCCGGGCAACTGACCGTCCCCACCAGCCTGATCACCGGCTGGCACGACGCGCTGGTCGACCAGACCTTCGAACAGTACGGCCGGCTGCGCCGCGCCGGATGCGAGACCGCCCTGCTCGCAGGGCCCTGGACCCACACCTCCGCGCTCCAGCGGGGCTGGCCCCAGGTGTTCGCCGAAAGCCTCGCCTGGCTGCGTGCCCACCTGTGCGACGACCGCTCCGGACTGCGCCCCACACCGGTACGCGTGCACATGGGAGGCGAGGACGCCTGGCGGGACCTCGACGCCTGGCCGATCTCCCCGGCGACCACGGAGTGGTTCCCCACCCCCGACGGCCACCTCACCCGGCAGCCGCCCACCGACTCCGCACCGGTGACCTCGTTCACCTACGACCCGGCGGACCCACCCCCGTCGCTCGGCGGCCCGCTGCTCTCCCGTACCGCCGGACCCCGTGACAACGCGCCGCTGGAGACCCGGAAGGACGTCGTGACGTTCACCGGCCCGCCGCTGGCCGAACCCCTGGACGTTCTCGGCCCTGTTGCCGCCAGGCTCGGCGTCTCCACCGACACCGGCCACGCCGACGTCTTCGCCCGCCTGTGCGACGTGGACGCACAAGGGCGCTCCACCAATGTCTGCGACGGCCTGGCCCGGGTGGCCACCTCCGGAGCGGCGCCGACGGAAGTCACCGTCCGGATGAGCTCCACCGCCTACCGTTTCGCCGCAGGACACCGCCTCCGCTGGCAGCTCAGCGGCGCAGCGCACCCTCGCTTCGCCCGCAACCCCGGGACGGGGGAGCCCGCGCTCGACGCCACCGAGCTCGCGCCCGTACGCATCACACTGCACGCCGACTCGGCACTGCTGCTGCCGGGCAGGGGTGCCCGGCCGGCAGACAGCCCCGGCCGGTAGTCACTGCTGGGCGGCTCCTGCCAGGTCGGCGCGGCCGTCGGTGCGGAACTCCAGCTGCCCTTCCGCCACATCGACCAGCAACTTGGTGCGCGGCTCGAGGTCGCCGCCCAGCAGCATGCGGGAGAGCCGGTTGTCGACCTCGCGCTGGATCGTGCGGCGCAGCGGGCGGGCACCGTACTCGGGCTGGTAGCCCCGGTGGGCGAGCCAGTCGACGGCCGCGGGCGAGAACTCGATCTCCAGGTTCTGCGCATGCACCCGGCGCCGGGTCTCCTCCAGCAGCATGTCGGTGATCTGCCGCAACTGCGCGTCGTCCAGCTGCCGGAAGACCACTATCTCGTCGATACGGTTCAGGAACTCCGGGCGGAAGTGCTCGCGCAGCGGCCGCAGCACCCGCTCGCGCCGCGCGTCCTCGTCGCCTTCCCCGCCGCTGCCGAAGCCGAGCATCGCGCCGCGCCCGGTGATGGCCTCCGAGCCGAGGTTGCTGGTCATCACGATGACGGTGTTGGTGAAGTCGACCGTGCGGCCCTGCGAGTCGGTGAGCCGCCCGTCGTCGAGGACCTGGAGCAGAATGTTGAAGACATCGGGGTGCGCCTTCTCCACCTCGTCCAGCAGCAGCAGCGAGTAGGGGTTGCGCCGCACCGTCTCGGTCAGCTGCCCGGCCTCCTCGTGCCCCACATATCCGGGCGGTGCGCCCACCAGCCGGCTGACGGTGTGCCGCTCCTGGTACTCGCTCATGTCCAGCCGCACCATCTTCTCGTCGGTGCCGAACAGTGCCTCGGCCAGCGCCCTGGCCAGCTCGGTCTTGCCGACACCGGTGGGGCCGAGGAAGAGGAAGCTGCCGATGGGCCGGTCCGGACTGGACAGCCCGGAGCGCGAGCGCAGCACCGCGTCGGCGACGGCGGTGACCGCCTCGTCCTGCCCGACGACCCGCTGCTGCAGATGCTGCTCCAGGCCCAGCAGGCGCTGCTTCTCCTCCTGGGTGAGGTTGCTGACGGGGATGCCGGTCTGGTGGGAGATGATGTCGGCGATGTCCTCCACGGTCACCTCGGCGATCCGGTGGCGGTGGCCGGGTGCGTCCTGCTTGTGGCTGTCCCGCTCGATGGTCTCCTCCAGCTCGCGGAGCCGGTCGCGCAACTGCTTGGCCCGCTCGTAGTCCTCGGCGGCCACCGCCTGGTCCTTGTCGCGGCGCACCTGCTCGGCCTCGCGCTCCAGCGCCCGTACGTCGGTGCCGCGGGTCGCGGTGCGCAGCCGCACCCGGGCGCCCGCCTGGTCCAGCAGGTCGATGGCCTTGTCCGGGAGGTAACGCCCCGTCAGGTAGCGGTCGGACATCTCCACGGCTGCGACCAGCGCCTCGTCGGCGTAGCGCACCTGGTGGTGGGCCTCGTAGCGGTCCCGCAGGCCGCGCAGGATCTCGATGGCGTCCGCCACGGTGGGCTCCGGGACGAGCACGGGCTGGAAGCGGCGGGCGAGCGCCGCGTCCTTCTCGATGTACCTCCGGTGCTCCTCCAGCGTCGTGGCCCCGATGACATGCAGCTCACCCCGGGAGAGCGGGGGCTTGAGCATGTTGCTCGCGTCCATCGAGCCGCTCTCCCCGCCGCCCCCTGCGCCGACCACGGTGTGCAGCTCGTCGATGAAGACGATCAGCTCCTCGGAGTGGGCGCGGATCTCGTCGATGATGCCGGTCAGGCGCTCCTCGAAGTCGCCGCGGTAGCGGGTGCCGGCAACCACGCTGCCGAAGTCCAGCTGGACCACGCGCCGGCCCAGCAGATTGTCCGGCACGTCCCCGTCGGTGATGCGCTGGGCCAGTCCCTCCACGATGGCGGTCTTGCCGACGCCCGCCTCGCCGATCAGCACCGGGTTGTTCTTCCCGCGCCGGGCCAGCACCTCGATCGTCTGCTCGATCTGCTCGTCCCGGCCGATGACCGGGTCGATCCGGCCCTCGCGGGCCAGCTCGGTCAGGTCCCGGCCGTACTTGTCGAGGTTCGGGGTGTTGCTGACACGTGCCTCCTGGCCGCGGGACGGGGCCTCGGCCCCGCTGCCCTGCCCGGCGTTCGGCCCGCCGCGCGGAGTGGCCGAACGGGGGTCGAAGTGCGCCGAGTTGAGGATCTGGCCCGCGGTGGAGTCGCGGTTGGCGGCGAGCGCGACCAGCACATGTTCGGCGCCGATGTAGGAGGCGCCGCGGGAGCGGGCGATCTCGTGCGCGTCCATCAGGGCCCGCTTCACCGCGGGGCTGACGGAGAGCGAATTGCGGGGCTGTCCCTCGCCCACCTCGCGGTCGATCTCGGCTACCAGCGCGTCGGGGTCGGCACCGGCCCTGGCCACCATGGAGCGGGTCGGCTCGGCGGTGAGCGCCGCTCGCAGCAGGTGCTCGGTGTCCAGGTCGTTGCTGCCGTGCTCGGCCGCGTACGACGCCGCGTCGGAGACGAGCTGCCGGGCGGGCTCGCTCATCAGGCGGAGGAAGTCGTAGTAGCGAGGGTCGCTGTACCGCCCGCCGCTCCCGGACCTGGCGCCACCGAGGAAGCGCGCGATGAACTCTTCGAACGGGTCCCGACCGAAGTCCCCGGGACCCATGTATCCGCTGGTCATAGAGGATCCGTCCCGCTGACCCGACCGAGCCGGGCCACGCTGTGCTGTTACGAGTGGCTACTGGTGCGTGGGTTCCCATGTGCGCCCTCATGACACGTGGACCGGCCTGTAGGGGACCGGGTCGGGATCACACTCCGACTCCGCCCGGCAGTGATGGGGCGACGGACAGTGCCCAGTAGTGGCACGCGACCCCGGCCGGAGGGTGGCCGTCAGTCACGGGTCACGCACATTCCGTACCGGACGAGGGGCTTGTGCGGCGTTTCACAGCCCCGCTTTCCGCCCCGTCCTCAGCGCGCCGACAAGCCTCGGGAGAGGGGGCTTGAGGTGTGGAACTTCTCACTCCTGTACGGCCGTTGACAGTGATGGATTCGTAATGAATGACATCGCGGATTCGGGGCAGAGGCCGCCAGAGGCCGGGACTCTCCCGGCCTGAGACCTCTTGAACTCTGACCGCAAAGGATGAACGCGTGGCTGCGCAGACAACGGCGAGAACATCGGACCAAAAGCCGGAACCGAGGTCTCCGGCGCCACCAGGAGGTGGCTCGGTCGCGCCGTGGGTCTTCTACCCGTCGGCCGCCGTCATCCTGATCTTCGTGCTCTACGCGGTGATCGGCCAGGACACGGCCGCGGAGCAGGTCCAGAAGGTCCAGGACGAGATCGTCGGCAACCTGAGCTGGTTCTACATGGTTCTGGTGTCGCTCTTTGTGATCTTTGTCATCTGGATCGGCATCGGGCGCTACGGCGACATCAAGCTCGGCAAGGACAACGAGAAGCCCGAGTTCAGTACCGGCTCCTGGTTCGCCATGCTGTTCGCGGCCGGTATGGGCATCGGCCTGGTCTTCTGGGGCGTCGCAGAGCCGCTGAACTTCTTCCACGGACCGCGGCCGGGCGTCGGCGAGAGCGCGGCAGCCCGTGAGCAGTTCGCCATGGTGCAGACGTTCCTGCACTGGGGCATCCACCCGTGGGCCATCTACGTCGTCGTCGGCCTGGCCGTCGCGTACGCCGTGCACCGCAAGGGCCGTCCGGTCTCCATCCGCTGGGCACTGGAGCCGATCTTCGGCAACAAGGTGAACGGAGCCCTGGGCAACGTCATCGACTCGGTCGCCGTCATCGGCACTCTCTTCGGTGTGGCGACCTCGCTGGGCCTCGGTGTGATGCAGGTCGCCAGCGGCATGAACTTCCTAGGCTGGGTCGACGACCCGAACAGCAAGGTGCTGCTGGTCATCCTGATCGCCTGCATCACCGGCGTGGCGACGCTGTCGGTGGTCTCCGGTATCGGCAAGGGCATCAAGTGGCTGTCCAACATCAACATGGGCGTGGCCGCCGTCGTCATGCTCTTCGTGCTGATCGCGGGCCCGACGGTGTTCATCCTCAACGGCCTGGCCGAGGACCTCGGCGGTTATCTGCAGAACGTGCTGAAGCTCAGCTTCGACACCGGTGCCGCGCACGGTAAGGAAGGCACCAGCTGGGTCAACGGCTGGACCGTCTTCTACTGGGGCTGGTGGATCTCCTGGGCGCCGTTCGTCGGCATCTTCATCGCCCGTATCTCCCGCGGCCGCACCGTCCGCGAGTTCGTCTGCGGCGTGCTGCTGGTGCCCACCCTGCTGACCTTCGTCTGGTTCGCCATCTTCGGCGGCACCGCGCTGTTCCAGCAGATGAACGACAAGCACAACTACGTCCACGACGGCGCTGTCAGCACCAACAACGCGCTGTTCGAGATGCTGGACACACTGCCCGGCGGCACCTTCGTCGCAGGTGTCTCGATCCTGCTGATCGTGCTGTTCTTCGTCACCTCCTCCGACTCCGGCTCGTTCGTGGTCGACATGCTGGCCTCCGGCGGCGACCCCAACCCGCCGATCTGGAGCCGGGTCTTCTGGGCGCTGGCCGAGGGTGCCGTCGCCATCGCGCTGCTGCTGGCCTCCGACCTGGACGACGGAGCCGCGTCGCTGAACACCCTGAAGACAGCGGCGATCGTGATCGCGCTGCCCTTCAGCATCGTGATGATCGGCATGTGCATCGCCACCCTGAAGTCCTTCCATCAGGAGCGGCAGGCCTATCTGAAGGCCAAGGAGCAGAAGCAGCAGGAAGAGCTGATCGACCAGACCGTGGCCGCGATCGAGGACAGCCTCGAGAACGGCACGCTCACCGACTCGGTGCCCTCCAAGGAGGAGCCGTCGGTGACCTCCGAGAAGGGGTCGGGAGACAGCAAGAAGTAGCGTTCCGTAATCGCTGCCAGATGTCGAGGCCGCAGCCCGCGAGGCTGCGGCCTCGGCCGCGTCCGGGCAGCGGCGGCCCCGGTCCGCGAGGGCGGCCCGGGGCGGGAGGCGGCGACGTACGGGTGGTTCCAGGGGCCGGGGACGGCCCGATACGGACACGGAGGGGTACCGGTGCCCGGGACAGCAGAGGTATTGCTTATCGTCTCCCGGTGCGAACAATCGAGGTAGCCGGCTGCGCGGAGGATGTGCTGTGGTGACCCGGTGGCGACCCCGTGTGCAGCATCCGGCCCAGATGATCGTGGCCGGATTCGCCCTCGCGATCGGGATCGGGACCGCGCTGCTGATGCTGCCCGCTGCCAAGGCCGGGGCAGGCGCGGCGTCCGCTCTGGAGGCGCTGTTCACCTCCACCTCCGCGGTGTGTGTGACCGGCCTGATCGTGGTCGACACGCCCGCCTACTGGAGCGGCTTCGGGCAGGCGGTGATCCTGGCGCTCATCCAGGTCGGCGGCCTCGGGATCATGACCTTCGCCTCCTGGCTGGTGCTGCTGGTCTCCAACCGCCGGATGGGGCTGAAGGCCCGCCTGACCGCAGCGACCGAGACGAAGACGATGGGCCTGGGCGACGTCCGCTCGGTCGTCGTCCGGGTGGTCAAGGTCAGCCTGCTGCTGGAGGCCATCACCGCCGCGATCCTGACCGTACGGCTGGGCACCACCTACGGCGAGTCCTGGCCCCGAGCGCTGTGGCTCGGCGTCTTCCACGCGGTCTCGGCGTTCAACAACGCCGGGTTCGCCCTCTACTCCGACAGCCTGATGGGCTTCGTCACCGACCCCTGGATCTGTCTGCCCATAGCGGGCGCGGTCATCGCCGGCGGGCTCGGCTTCCCGGTGCTGTTCGAGCTGCGCCGCCGGTTCCGCAAACCGCGCAGCTGGTCCCTGCACACGAAGATCGTGCTCGGTGCGTCGGCGATCTTCCTGGTCGGCGGCAGCGCGTTCATCACCGCGGTCGAGTGGAGCAACCCGGCGACCCTGGGGCCGCTGGACGCGCCCGGGAAGCTCCTGGCCGGGTTCTTCCAGGGCGTCATGCCGCGCACGGCCGGTTTCAACAGCGTCGACACCTCGCAGATGAACCCGGCCACCTGGCTGGGCACGGACGTGCTGATGTTCATCGGCGGCGCCAGCGCCGGTACCGCGGGCGGCATCAAGGTCACCACGTTCGCCGTGCTGTTCTTCGTGATATACGCCGAGGTCCGCGGCGAGGGCGCGGTCAACATCTTCCGCCGCCGGCTGCACGGCGACCTCCAGCGGCAGGCCCTGACCGTGGTCCTGCTGTCGGTGGCCGCGGTCGCGGTCTCGACGCTGGCCTTCATGGTCTTCGCCGACTTCAGCCTGGACCAGTCGCTCTTCGAGGTGACCTCGGCCTTCGGCACCGTCGGACTCTCCACCGGCATCACAGCCAAGCTGGCCGGCGGGGAACAGCTGCTGTTGACAGCGCTGATGTTCACCGGGCGCCTCGGCCCGATCACCATCGCTTCCGCGCTCGCCCTGCGCATGCGCGTCCGTATGTACGACCTTCCTGAGGAGCGACCCGTCATTGGTTAGGAAACGCACCCCCAAGAACCGCCGCAGCTCGCCGCAGGACTCCGTCGTCGTGATAGGGCTGGGCCGCTTCGGACGCTCCCTGGCCCTCGAACTCGTGGACGAGGAGACCGAAGTCCTCGGCATCGACGAGGACCCCGAGATCGTCCAGGCGATGGCCGGCTCCCTCACGCACGCCGTGCGGGCCGACTCCACCAAGGAGGACGCCCTGCGGCAGCTCGGGGTCCACGAGTTCGACCGCGCCGTCGTCGCCATCGGCACCGACCTGGAGGCCAGCATCCTCACGGCCTCGCTGCTCATCTCGTTCGGCATCGAGAACGTGTGGGCCAAGGCCATCAGCGAGGCCCACGGCCGCATCCTCACCCAGCTCGGCGTGCAGCACGTCGTCTACCCCGAGCACGACATGGGCCAGCGGGTCGCGCACCTCGTACGCGGCAGGATGCTCGACTACATCGAGTTCGAGGACGACTTCGCCCTGGTCAAGACCAACCCGCCCGCCGAGATCCTGGACATCCCGCTGGCCCGCAGCGCCGTCCGTACCCAGTACGGCGTCACGGTCGTGGCCATCAAACGCCCCGGCGAGGGCTTCACCTATGCCACTCCCGACACCGTCGTGAAGGCCGAAGACACCATCATCGTGGCCGGCCGCACGCGGGCGACCGAACGCTTCAGCGAGCTGCGCTGACCCGCGGGGTGCCGTGCCCCGAGGCCGGTGGGGCAGGGCCATCGGTTGCCGAGACCGACAGTCCCGGCAGGCTGGGCAGCACCGGGACTGTCGGCCCGCGCAGCCTAGGGGCGGGGCGGCCGTCCGCGAAGGCGGCGCACCGGCCGCCGCCGGATCGGGCCTGTTCCCGTGTGACGTGCGGTCATGGCCGTGGACGGGGACGACGGGAGGCGGACCGCCGACGCGCTGGGGTCCCGGGACCCTCGGAGCGGGCGGGCCGGGCCGGCGGGTCCGGTTCCGCGGCTCCGGCCGCCGGGGGGTCGGCGGACACCAGGTCGGCGGACACGAGGGTCCGGCGGTAGATCCGTACGATCCAGCGGAGGCACACCCGGCCCAGCCACTGGATGAGGGCGCACAGCCCCAGGACGGCCACCGCGGCGGCCGCGTCCAGCCAGAAGTGGTTGGCCGTCACGACGATCACCACCAGCGTCAGCAGCGGGTGCGCGATCACCAGCCAGCGCAGCCGGGACCGGCTCACCCGGATGACGACCACGGCGACGACCACCGCCCAGGCGACGTGCACGGAGGGAACGGCGGACAACTCGTCGGCCACCACACTGCCCGGACCGGTGTCGTAGACCGACTGACCGTAGCGTTGACCCGTGTCGGAGAACCCGAGCCGGGTCACCAGGCGGGGCGGCGCCACGGCGATGAGCTGGAGCAGCAGCGAGACCACCGTGACCAGGACGACGTAGGTGCGTACCGGGCCGTAGGCGGTGCGGTGCCGCCAGAAGAGCCAGACGAGCAGGGTCGCCATCGCGCCGAAGTGCATCACCGCGTAGTAGTAGTTGGCGGCCTGCACCAGCCAGGGGTGGGGGAGCACCGCCTGCTGCCAGTCCACCTCGTCGGGCAGCCGGAGGCGCTGTTCCCAGTGGTAGATCCACAGTGCCCGGTGGACGGCGGTGTGCAGATTCCCCGCGGACATCCGGGCCGGGATCTGCCAGACGAGGAACACCGAGGAGATGATGGCGGCCTCCCGCAGCAGCACCGGCGCCCGGGGCCAGCGCCAGTGCCACAGCGGCAGGCTCAGCGCCAGGAGGACCAAGGGCACTCCGGCGGACAGAAGCCAGGCCATGGCTGCTCCCACCGTCAACGGCTCCACTCCCTCCTGTCCCCCGCGCCCGATCGATCCGGCCCCTCATGGTGACTGCATTTCCGGACAATTCGGATGATTGGTCGGTACCCCGCCGTTCCGCCGACTGCGAACAGGACACTCGAAAAGCCGACAGCGGACTCTCGCAGCCGGGTGCGGATCGCCCCGGGCGCCGCCATACTGAGGCTCGACAGCGTGGACGGACGCGGGCACGTCGCTCCGGAGGGTGGAGTCATGACGAACCAGCAGCGCGAGGAAGCGTATCTTCGGCAGACCGGGCGCAAAGAGCTGACACCTCGACAGCGCCGCCGCATGCTCAAGAAGTCCCGGCAGGGCAAGGAGTAGTCCGCCGGTGGTCAGCGGTCGGCAGCGCGGTGTTGCGGGCGGCCGCCGCAGACCACTCGGTCACACGGCTCGCTCCGAGCGCGGAGCCCACCGGCCGGTGGGCTCCGCCCGGTCACCGCGGCTGTTCGTCCTCGGCGAGCCGAGCGCTGAGCGTCTCGCCGAGTTCTGCCATGGTGCGGCGGAAAGCGCTCTCAAGGTCCACGCCGTAGCGATGGGCGAGGATCAGCACCGACCAGAGGCAGTCTGCGAGCTCGTGCTCCAGCGCCTGTCGCCCGCCCGGGACCTCCCGGGCGCCTTCCTCGGCCATGACGAGCTTCGCCAGATCCCCGACGTCGCCCATGAAGCCCAGCATGAACTCCTCACGGGTCCACACGCGGCCCCGCACCCGCTGGTTCAGCTCGTCGTAGAGGTCATGGATCCGGACCGCCTCGCTCCGCAGCTCGTCGAATGTCATCGGCACCCTTCAGCGACGGAGCCGCAGGCGGCGGGCCCAGTGGGCGAG
>NZ_JADKMA010000068.1 GCF_017676365.1 Streptomyces oryzae | reverse complement strand
GTATGCCCGTAGGTGTACCCCGTCCCCCCGTCCAGGACCGCCGCCCCGTAAGAGGTACGGGCGCTCGGCGAAGCCATCCGTCAAATGGTGCGAAAGGGCCCATCCCTGGCCCTCGTGTCGGGCGCGGGCCGAGATATGCCAGAGTTGCCTCGTCCGGGCTGTGAGCACGTACCGTACGGCAGTGCAGCCGGGAGCCCGGTATGTCGGGGAAGGGGCAGCAGGTTGAGCACGCACGTACGGCATGCACCAGACGGCGAACGAGCCGCGCAGGCTGTGCCCCCTGCTGTCATGTTGCCGACCACCCTGGACGAGGCCGTCTCCGCGCTGTCCGCCGTACCGGCGGCGGTGCCGGTCGCCGGGGGCACCGATCTGATGGCCGACGTCAACTCCGGGCAGCTCCGCCCCGCCGCGCTCGTGGGACTCGGCCGGATCAGCGAGATCCGCGGCTGGTCGTACCAGGACGGGTACGCCGTGCTCGGCGCCGGCCTCACCCACGCGCGGATGGGCCGCCCCGACTTCGCCGCGCTCATCCCCGCACTCGCCGCCGCGGCCCGCGCCGCCGGCCCCCCGCAGATCCGCAACGCGGGCACCCTCGGCGGCAACATCGTCAGCGCCTCACCCACCGGTGACGCGCTGCCGGTGCTGGCCGCGCTGGAGGCCACGCTCTCCATCGCGGGCCCGGAGGGGTCGCGCCGCGAACTGCCGGTCAGCCATCTGCTCGCGGGGATGGACATGCTGCAGCCGAGCGAGGTCGTCGGCTACGTCAAGGTGCCGCTGCTGCACGCGCCGCAGACCTTCCTGAAAGCCACCAGCCGTACCGGACCGAGCCGCGCGCTGGCCTCCGTCGCCGTCGTGCTCGACCCGATGCGGCGCGGAGTGCGCTGCGCGGTGGGCGCCGTCGCACCGATGCCGCTGCGCCCGCTGGAGGCCGAGCAGTGGATCGCCTCGCTCATCGACTGGGACGGTGAACGGTCGCTGGCCCCCGAGGCGCTGTCCGCTTTCGGGGAGTACGTCGCGATGGCGTGCATCCCGGACCCGGCCCCCGAGGAGGGCCAGGACGGCGCCCCCGGTGCCGTCCCCCAGCTTCCGCCCGCGGCGCTGCACTTGCGGCGTACGGTGGCGACACTGGCCCGCCGAGGACTCGGGAGGGCTCTCGCATGAGCGGCACACCACAGGCACCACACGACAACGGGAACGGAAACCGGAACGGGGGCGCGGGGCCGCACGCGGGTGCGGACCCGCACGGACACGTGAGCGCGCACACGGGCACGGACGAGTACGAGTACGGGAACGGGAACGGCGCGGGCGGTGCCGAGCAGTACGGCGCTGAACAGTACGGCGGTGAACCGTATGGCGGCGCATCGTACGGTGGTGATCCCTACGCCCCGCACGGGCAGCATGTGCCCCGGAGCTGGGGCGGCGGCGAGTACGACGCCGATGCCACCGCCTTCGTCCAGCTGCCCAGCGGCGGCTTCGACTTCGCGGAGGACGCGCCGCTGGCCGCGCCCGGCACGGGCCAGGGCGGCTACACCCCGCCACCCATCGACCCCGCGGCCCAGCCCGGACCTGCGCAGCCGGGAGCGTCCCAGCCTGGTCCGGACGGCAGCGTTCCCCCGGCCTCGCCGTCTCCCGCCGCGGGGGCCGGCACGGCGGCCGGTGGTGCTTCCGGGCACTGGGTGATGCCGTTCGCGCTGGAGAACGGTGAGCAGGCCGGACAGGCCGGACAGGGCGGACAGCCCGGACCGTATGGACAGCCTGGCCATTCCGGCCACTTGGGTCACTCCGGTCAGCCCGGTCAGCCTTGGGCGTACGAGCAGCCCGGGGACGTGCATGAGGGCGGAGTGCCGGAGCAGGTCCATGGTGCGGCCGCCGCGCTCGCGGGCTCGCACGAGGCGCGTACGAACCGCCGCCCGCTCGGCACGGGCGTGGCCCGCGCGGCGAACGCCGACGAGAAGCCAGCGCAGCCCGCGCCCGGTTCGCCCGCGCAGCCCGCGCCCGGTGCGGCCGAGCCCCGCAGCACGCAGGAGGGGGAGCCCGCGCAGGCCTGGGCGCCCACGTCGCCGGCGTCGGCCCCGCACTGGGAGCCCCCGGCCCCCGCCGGCGCGCCGGAGACGGCTGCCCCCGGACCTGTGCCCGTGCCCGAACCGGGCGCTGCGGAGCAGCCGTTCGAGGGCGCACCGGGCAGCCCTGGCGCCGGGTACGCGTTCCCCGGCGCGCCCACCGCCGACCCGACGCCCGCACCTTCCGAAGAGCCCTGGCACCCCGAACCGCAGCCCGGCGCGGAGGCCGGAATCGTCGCCGGTCAGCCCCCCGCGCCGCCCGCCGGACCGGAGAGCAGCCAGGCCGACTCCGAGGTCACCTCCCTCGCCGCGGCAGCGCCCGCACCGCAGCCCGCGGCCCCGCAGCCGGACGCCGGCTCCCCCGCAAGCGGCGAAATCAGCGAACCCGCCGAATCGGCCACCCCGGCTGAAACCGCTGACGGAATCGAGCAGTCCGAGCAGCCCGCTGACGCGGCCGAGTCCGCCCCCGAGACCATTCCGGAGCCCCGGACGACGGAGGAGACCTCAGAGGACGGCACCGACATCGCCGCCGCGGAGGCCGGGCCCGAAGCGGACGACGAGGCAGCGGCGCTGCCCGAGGCCGTCGACACGGAGGACGAGCATCCGCACGTCTCGTACGTCCTGCGGGTCAACGGCGTCGACCGCCCGGTCGCCAGCGCCTGGATCGGGGAGTCGCTGCTGTACGTGCTCCGGGAGCGGCTGGGGCTCGCCGGGGCGAAGGACGGCTGCTCGCAGGGCGAGTGCGGGGCGTGCTCGGTGCAGGTGGACGGGCGGCTGGTGGCCGCGTGCCTGGTGCCCGCCGCCACCGCCGCGGGGAGCGAAGTCCGCACTGTCGAGGGGCTGTCGGCCGACGGCACCCCCTCGGACGTCCAGTGCGCGCTCGCCGAAAGCGGCTCGGTGCAGTGCGGGTTCTGTGTCCCGGGACTCGCGATGACCGTGCACGACCTGCTGGAGGGCAACCACGCGCCCACCGAGCTGGAGACCCGCAAGGCGATCAGCGGGAACCTGTGCCGGTGCTCCGGCTACCGCGGGGTGCTGGACGCGGTCCGTACGGTGGTCGAGCAGCGCGCGGCCCAGGCCGAGCGGGAGGCCGCGGAGGCGGAGGCGCAGGCCATCGACCAGCAGCAGGGCGGCGGTTACGTGCCCGGCGCGTACGACGAAGGCGCGGCGTACGGCGGAGTGCCGTACGAGCCGGGCGGCGGTTACGGCTACGACCCCGCGTACCCCAACGGCACGTACGGCGGCGAATCCTGATGCGTACCCGGCACGGTGAGCGAGCTTGCGGGGCGCAATTCAGGGGCGCGGGGAACTGCACGCTCCACCACAACGCACCCGCACCCCGCAAACAACCGCCAGGGGCACCCCTCATCGGAACGAACGCACGCACAGAAAGGCGGCGGCATGACGGAAACGGCTGACGGTCACACCGGCGCCGTACCCGGCGCGGGCGCGCCGGGCGCACCGGGCGCCCGCAACGAGCCGGAGCCGCAAGGCCTGGGCGCCTCCGTCCTGCCCACCGACTCCTACGCCAAGGCACAGGGCACCTTCCCCTACGCCGCGGACCTGTGGGCCGAGGGACTGCTGTGGGCAGCGGTCCACCGCTCCCCGCACCCGCACGCCCGCATCCTGGCCATCGACACCGAGGAAGCGGCGAAGATGCCCGGCGTCCAGGCGGTCATCACGCACGAGGACGTACCGGGGGACTCGGCGCACGGCCGGAAGATCGCCGACCAGCCGGCCTTCGCCCGCGACGTGGTGCGCTACTACGGCGAGCCGATCGCCGCAGTAGCCGCCGACCACCCGGACACCGCGCGGCTGGCGGCAGCAGCCATCGCCGTCGAGTACGAGGTGCTGGAACCGGTCACCGACCCGGAGAAGTCGTTCGAGGCCGAACCGCTGCACCCGGACGGCAATCTGCTGCGTCACATCCCGCTGCGCTACGGCGACCCGGAGGTGACCGGCGACGTCGTGGTCGAAGGGCTCTACCGCGTCGGCCGGCAGGACCCGGCACCGATCGGCGCGGAGGCGGCGCTGGCCGTACCCCGCCCGGACGGCGGCGTGGAGATCTACACCGCCTCCACCGACCCGCACACCGACCGCGATCTGGCCGCGGCCTGCTTTGGACTGCCCCCCGAGCAGGTCAAGATCGTGGTCACCGGGGTACCGGGCGCGATGGGCGACCGCGAGGACGCGGCGCTCCAAGTGCCCCTCGGCTTGCTGGCGATGCGCACCGGCTGCCCCGTCAAGATCGCGCTGAACCGCGAGGAGTCCTTCCTCGGCCACGCGCACCGCCATCCCACCCTGCTGCGCTACCGCCACCACGCGGACAGCGAGGGCAGGCTGGTCAAGGTCGAGGCGCAGATCCTGCTGGACGGCGGCGCGTACGCGGACACCTCGTCCGACGCGCTGGCCGCCGCTGTCTCCTTCGCCTGCGGCCCCTACGTCGTGCCGCACGCGGTGATCGACGGCTGGGTCGTACGCACCAACAACCCGCCCTCGGGACATGTGCGCGGCGAGGGCGCCATGCAGGTGTGCGCCGCGTACGAGGGCCAGATGGACAAGCTCGCCGACCGGCTCGGGCTCGACCCTGTCGAGGTGCGCAGGCGCAATGTGATGGCGACCGGCGATCTGCTGCCGACCGGACAGACCGTCACCTGCCCGGCTCCGGTCGCCGAACTGCTGGACGCCGTCCACGAGGCGCCGCTGCCCCCGCTGCCCAAGGACGCACCCGAGGAGGACTGGCTGCTGCCCGGCGGGCCCGAGGGCGCGGGCGACCCCACGGCGGTGCGCCGGGGGGTCGGCTACGCGCTCGGCATGGTGCACATGCTCGGCGCCGAGGGCACCGACGAGGTGTCCACGGCGACGGTGAAGGTCAACGGCCCCGTCGCCACGGTGATGTGCGCGGCCGTCGAGTCGGGGCAGGGCTTCGACACGCTGGCCCGGCAGATCGTCCAGGAGACGCTCGGCATCGAGGAAGTGCACGTCGCCTCCGTCGACACCGACCAGCCGCCGTCCGGCGCCAGCGGACGCGGACGGCACACCTGGGTGTCCGGCGGTGCGGTGGAGCGCGCCGCCAAGATGGTCCGCACCCAGCTGCTCCAGCCGCTCGCTGCCAAGTTCGGGATGTCCACCGAGCTGCTGACGATCGCCGACGGCAAGATCACCTCGTACGACGGGGTGCTCTCCACCACGGTGGTCGAGGCCCTGGAGGGCAAGGAGCTGTGGGCGACCGCGCAGTGCCGCCCGCATCCCACGGAGCCGCTGGACGAGTGGGGCCAGGGCGACGCCTTCGTCGGGCTCGCCTTCGCCGCGGTGCGCGCCGTTGTCGACGTGGACATCGAGTTGGGGTCGGTACGGGTGGTCGAGGTCGCCCTCGCCCAGGACGTCGGCGCCGTCCTCAACCCCCGCCAGCTGCGGGCCCGCCTGGAGGCCGGCGTCACCCAGGGCATCGGCACCGCACTGACGGAGCACCTGCGCGTGGCCAAGGGCGTCGTCCGGCACCCCGACTTCACGGCCTACGCGCTGCCCACGGCACTGGACGCGCCGGACATCCGCATCGTCAAACTCGTCGAGGAGCGCGACGTGGTCGCCCCCTTCGGCGCCAAGGCAGCCTCTTCGGCCCCGCTCGTCGTCACCCCCTCCGCCGTAGCCGCCGCCGTCCGCGCCGCCACCGGCCGCCCCGTCAACCGCATGCCGATCCGCCCCCAGGCGGCCGTGATCAATACGTGAGTTCGCCCGCGCCCCGAAGGGGCGCGGGGGGAACTGCTCCCCCAAGCTCTTCGAGCAGGGGGTGCCCCCACAGCCACAAGACACCCGCAGTCTGCAGCGGACGGTCAGGGGCAGCCCCCTGCTCAGCGAACTCCGCCGCCGGCTGCACCCTCATGCCGTCAGCAGCACCCCCGCGTACGACACCCCCGCGACAACACCCCACGAGCACAGCCCGAGTACGGCAACCCGCAACCCCGTGCGGGTCAGCGCGGTGAACCGCACCGCGCTGCCGAGCCCGAACAGCGCGGCGGCCAGCAGGATTTCCTGGGCGCGGGCGGCGCCGTCCAGCGCGGCGCCCGGGAGCCACCCGGTGGTACGTACCGCCACCATGACGAGGAAACCCGCGACGAAGAGCGGCACCAAGGGCGGGCGTTTCCCGGCGACGGGCGCGGCCGCGCGGCTGCGTACCGTCAGCACCATCGCCGCGACGAGCGGCGCCAGCATCAGCACGCGGAGCAGCTTGACCAGCACGGCCTGGCCGAGGGCATCCGGGCCGCCGGTCTGCGCCGTGGCGACCACCTGGCCCACGTCATGGACCCCGGCGCCGACCCACCGGCCGAACTCTCCCGCGTCCAGCCCCAACGGGGCCTGGAGCAGCGGCAGTACGGCGATGGCCAGCGTCCCGCACAGCGTCACCAGGGCGACCGAGGTGGCGACGTCCTCCTCGTCGCTGCCCCGCACCTCGCTGACGGCGCCGATCGCGGAGGCCCCGCAGATCGAGTAGCCGGTCGCGACGAGCACCGGCTGGTCGCCGCGCAGCCCGAGCCTGCGGCCGAGCCACACGGTGCCGAAGAAGGTGGCGACGACCACGCACACCACCATCGCCACCGTCGCCCACCCCAGCCCCAGCACATCGCTGAGCGCGAGCTTCAGCCCGAGCAGCACGATGCCGAGCCGCATCAGCCGCTTGCCCGCCAGCGTCAGCCCGGGCCGCGCGGCGCCGCGTACCAGCCCGCGCAGTCCGGGCAGCTGGGCCGCGGCGATCCCCAGCACCACGGCGGCCGTCAGCATGGGCACAGCGGGCACCAGCAGATGCACCGCCGACGCCGCGGCGACGCCCAACGCGGCGAGCGCCAGCCCGGGCAGCCTGCTCGGCTTCCGGGAGGGCGCGGAGGCGGCTGCCGCGGCGGCCGGCGCTGTCCGTGTGCGGTCCCCCAGCAGCGCCATCAGGCGTCGGCCGGCAGGTCGTACACCCGGCGGACGCTGCTGCCCAGCCGGGAGATGTCCGCTCCGTAGATGTGCAGCGAGACGGCCACGGCGTCCGCAGCGTGCACGGGGTCCGCAGCGTGCACGGCGTTTGCCGTCTCCGCGGCGGTGCAGCCGTTCCACACCCGGTGGATGTCGCCGGGCGGCGCGAATCCGCAGACCGAGCCCTGCGGATTGACCACGTCCTCGGTGGCGACGAGCCGCGCGCTGCCGCCCGCCCCCTCCGAGGGCAGCAGCCGGTAGCGGCGCTCGTGCTCCTCGCCCCGGTGGACACCGGTGACGCACCAGGAGACGTGGTCGTGGATGGACGTGCCCTGGCCGGGCAGCCACACCAGGGCGACGACGGAGAAGCTGCCGTCGCTCTCGGCGTGCAGCACGTGCTGGCGGTAGTGCCCGGGGTCGGGCTCGCACTGGGCGCCGGTCAGCAGATCGTCCGCGCCCAGGTGCGGCGTCAGCTTCTCGCCGACCAGATACGCGGTCACATCAGGCGGCAGCCCCCGGCCGACGGCCTCGCGCACATCCTCGATGAGGGCGCGCATGCGCCCCGTCGTCCTCGCCGCTGAAGGAGTGGTCGTCGTCGCTGTCATACGGGCAGCGTCACGGCGGCCATCCATCACGTCCAACGACAGTTCGTTGGGGCGACTCTCAATTGCGCTTATGAGTGGCGGGCTTACGCGCGCGGCCCGCGCCGGGCACTCAGCAGCCCACGCGCCGCTCCGCCGCGGCGCGCAGCGCCTCCAGCACCCGCGCGGTCGCCGGTATCTCCAGGTGCTCGCGCAGTACGTACGCCGAGACCTGGCGGCGGGAGGCGGGGTCCAGGGCGCGGCCCGTCACCTTCTTGTGGACGAGGAAGGACAGCACCAGGCCCGGCACCATGGCGACGCCCAGCCCCTCCGCGACCAGGCTCTGCACCACCAGGTTGTCGTCCGTGGTGAAGGCGATCTCGGGCGCGAAGCCCAATTCGGCGCACTCGTGCAGAAAATTGGCCCGGCAGCGCAGGCAGCCCGCGATCCAGCGCTCGTCCGCCAGCTCCTCCAGCCGCACGGCGCGGCGCCGGGCCATCGGGTGCCCGGTCGGCAGCAGCACCGTGAGCTGGTCCTCCAGCAGCGGGATCTCCACCAGTTCCCCGGGCACCTGCTCGCGCAGGCCCGGGTAGGTGAACGCGAGGGTGATGTCGCACTCGCCGCGCACCACCCGGCGCAGCGACTCGGGCGGCTCGTCCTCCTGGAGCTCGACCCGGATGCCGGGGTGCTCGGCGGCCAGCTCGGCGAGGGCCTCGGGGACCAGGGTGGCGCCCGCGCTGGGGAAGGCGCAGACGGTGACCTTCCCGGCGCGCAGCCTGGTGAGGGACTCCATCTGCTGCCGGGCCGTACTGATGCTCTCCAGGATCACCGCGGAGTGCCGGGCCAGCGCCTCCCCGGCCTCGGTGAGCCGCATCCGGCGGCCGACGCGGATGAACAGCGGGGTGCCGACGGACCGCTCCAGCGCCTTCATCTGCTGGGTGATCGCGGGCTGGGTGTAGCCGAGGGCGCGGGCAGCGGCCGAGTAGGAGCCGGCTCGCACCACTTCGTGGAAGGTCTGGATGTGCCGCGAGTCGAACATGGCAGAACCATAAGCAGAATTTGGGACCGCGTCTCACACGGGGGTGCGCTGCTTCTGGATCACTGGGCCTTTGCCGCTGCCTCAGCAGCCACACCCGCCTCACGTTCCCCCGCCTCCGCCGCCTTCGCTGTCTCCGCTGCCTTTGCTGTCTCCGTCGCGTCCGTCGCGTCCGTCGCCTCCGCCGACTCCGTCGCCTCGGTCGCCTCGGTCGCCTCCGGCTCCCCGGCCGCCGGCTTCGGGCGCAGCCGTCCCGCCACCCATATGCCGGCGAGCGCGACGACCGCCGCGGTGGCGTACACGGCCGTGAACGCCGCCGGCTGCGCGCCGTTCGTACCGCCGAGGTCCGGGTCCCCCGAGACGGTGACGGAGCCACCGCCGAGGGCGGCGAACAGAGTGCCGGTCAGGCCGAGCAGCAGCACGTTGGAGAGCCCGTCGCTCAGCTGGAGCGCGGCGGAGTTGCGTCCGGCCTCCTGGGGCGCCGAGAGCCCGAGCAGCAGCACGCTGAGCGAGGAGATGGTCAGACCCATGCCGAAGCAGCCGACGGCCATGGCGAGGGCGAGCGTCCACACCGGCACCGACTCCACCAGCACCAGCGGCGCGCAGCCGATGGCGAGGGTGACCAGCACCATGCCGGTCCGCACCAGCTGTTCGCGGTGCGGCTCGAAGCGGCTCCGCGACTGCGCGAAGGAGCCCAGCGCCCAGGTCGCGCCTCCGGCGGCGAGGGTGAGCCCGGCCAGGGTGACCGACAGCCCGCGCTGGGTCACCAGCATCAGCGGGGTGAAGCTCTCGGCGACGATGAAGGAACCGGCCGCCATGCCGCGCAGCAGGACGACGGAGGGCAGCCCGCGCGCCGCCCGTACGGTCCCGCGGGGGAGCAGCACCCGCAGCGCGAAGGCCAGCAGGGCGAGACCAGCGGCGGCCGGGAGCAGCGCGAACAGTCGCCGGTCCTGGCCGGCGTACTGGAGCAGCCCGGCGCCCAGCGCGACGGCGACCGCGAGCCGGATCCGCCGCCCGCCCCTGTCCCTGGTGCCGTCCCCGTCCCCGGTGCTGTCCCCGGGCCCGTCCCCGGACGGGTCCCCCGCGCCGGAAGCGGTGGCCGGCTCAGGCGGTCCGGAGGCCCGGCGCTTGAGCGGCGGCAGCATCACCAGCAGCGGCAGCACCACCAGCACCGGTATGCCGAGGAACACCCAGCGCCAGCCCAGCTGCTCGGCGACGGTGCCGGATATCAGCGGGCCCACGATGGAGGGCACCACCCAGGACGCGGCGAACGCGGCCATCACGGTGGGCCGCAGCCGCTCGGGGTAGGCGCGGCTGACGGTGACGTACAGCGCGACGATCACCAGCCCGCCGCCGACACCCTGTACGGCGCGGCCCAGCACGAAGACCCACATGGCCACGGCGGTGCCGGACAGCACCAGGCCGCCGGCGAACAGCGCGATGCCGGTGGCCAGCGGGGGCAGCGGCCCTCTGCGGTCGCACCACTGTCCCGAGGAGACCATGCCGACGACGGAGGTGGTGAAGTACGCGGAGAAGGCGTACGCGTAGAGGGGGATGCCGTTCAGCTCGTCGGCGGCCAGCGGCATGGCCGTACCGACCGCGGTCGCCTCGAACGCGATGAGCAGGACGACGGAGACGATGCCGAACGTGAGTGGCCGGTAGGCGGAGCTGAGCACGGACTCGGCGCCGGGCGCCGACGGTCTTTCGGGCTGGGAGGTCCCGGTCGCTGCCATGCCAACCACGGTAAGCGCCACCCGCCAAGGGCGACACCTACCGTGGTTGCCGAGACGGCTCGGCCGTTGGTCCTAGGCCGTCAGCCCTTGACCAACTCCATGTACTTCTGCCAGTTCCAGTGCTTCCCGGGGTCGGTGTGGTCGTTCCCGGGCACCTCGTTGTGGCCGACTATGTGCTTGCGGTCCAGCGGAATGCCGTGCGCCTTGGCGAGCGCGCGGGTCAGCTTCGCGGAGGACCGGTACATCGAGTCGGTGAACCAGGAGGCGTCGTCCACGTAGCCCTCGTGCTCGATGCCGAGCGTGGAGGGGTTCGCGTTTCCGACGTGGTACGCGGTGTCCTTGTTGTACACCATCTGGGTGATCTCGCCGTCCTTGGAGCGCACCACGTAGTGGGCGCTGACCTTGGCCGACGGGTTCTGGAACCAGTTGATGGTGCCCGCGTACGAGCCCTGCGTCACATGGATGACGATCTGGTTGACCTTGGCGGTGCGGCCCGAGCGGAAGTTGGCGCTGTTGGCCGGCACCCACTTCGCGCCGGGGTAGCCCGGGGCCTTGGCGCCCACCCCGGACGCGTCCACCTCGCTCTTGTCGGGGTGGACGGCGCGGGCGGCGATCTTGACGCGTTCGCCGTCCGGTGAGGTGCCGCGGACGCCCTCCTTCAGGAACTCGTAGACGCTGTCGGCGTACATCCGTGCCGTGACGCCCTTGGCGCCGCTGTAGCCGGCGACGGCCGGATACCACTTGTCCACGTCGTCGCGCTCGGCCTTGCTCAGTCCGAGCTTGTCGGCGTAGGCGCGCAGCACGGCCGCACCGCCGTGGATGTTGGCGTCGGTGTCCTTGCGCAGCTCGGCAGCGGACTTGCCGGTGATCTTGGCCGCCTGCTCCAGCGTGTGCCGGGAGGGGTTGCTGACCAGGTGCATCACGCCGAAGCCGTGTGCCTGGCTGGGCTTGCCGTTGTGGCCGTCGAAGTGGGTCTCGCCGTAGCCGACGGCGGCCAGCACGTCGCGCGGTACGTCGTACTTCTCGGCGGCCGAGTCGAAGGACTCGTTCATCGTGGGGGTCTCGCTCGGCCCCGCCGTCGCCGACTGCACACCGGCGAACAGTGCGCCGGAGGCGAGTGCGGTGCCCAGGGTGACGGCGACTGCGGCCTTGGTGCGCTTGCTTGGTCTGCGGGCATGCGTATGTGAAGGCATTGACTGCTCCTGTGGTGGGGGGATGGAGCTCAGGCGCCTGGGGCGTCACAGTACAGATGTGGTTTGGGCATGACAACGGCCTTGCCTCGCCGCGGAGTTGGGCGCTCCGAAGGGGCGCGGGGAACTGCTCCCCCAAGCTCTTCGAGCAGGGGGATGCCCCCAGCAACCACAACGAACCCGCAGCCGGGCACTCCGCGAAGCGTCAACGGCGGGATCAAAAAACCGGCGCCGTCATGGCGGATCCCTCCACCACAACGGCGCCGGCTTCAACAAAAGGCCGCCCGCAAGGGCTCAGCGCAGGAACGAGCTCCCCAGCTGGGAGCCGCTCTCCGGCGCACCCAGCGTCTTCGGGCCGTACGAGACGACGCCCTCAGCGGTCAGACCGCCGGAGGCACCCCGCAGCACCCACACGGCACCCGCGTCGACAGCGGTGCTGTCGCCGTCCTCACCGGGAGCGCCGACCGCCAGGTCATCGCGGCCGTCCTTGTCCGTGTCGCCCATGCCCAGCCCAGCGCCGAAGCGGTCCCCGGCCTCGACGGCACCGGGCACGCCCGGGCTGCCCTGGTCCCAGTTCTTCGCGCCGGTGCCGGTCAGCCCGTCCTTGCCGCCGAGCAGCTGGACGACGGCGCCGGTGTCCTTGCCGCCCGCGCCGCTGCCGACGTCCTCGCCGGGTACGCCGACGGCGATGTCCGCGTAGCCGTCACCGTTGACGTCGCCGGCGGCGAGCGCCTTGCCGAACTCGTCACCGTCCTCGTTGACTCCGGGCACGCCCGCGCTGTTCTGGTCGAGCTTCGCCGTCCGCTTGGCGCCGGGGCCCTCGGCAGAGCCGTAGAGGACCTTGAGGGTGCCGTGGTCGTGCGGCAGGTCCTCGACGACGCCGCCCGGGACGGTACGGATCACCAGGTCGCCGAAGCCGTCCTTGTTCACGTCGGCGATGACGGCGGTCTCCGCGTCGGTCACATGCTGCGGCTTGTCGGCGAGCCCGTCCTTGCCGCCCTTGAAGAACTCGCTGCTCTCGGACATCTCCTCGAACGCGTGCGTGGTGACGAGATCGTCGATGCCGTCGCCGGTGATGTCGCCGGCCGTCAGCGTGGTCGGCCCGAACTCGTGCCCGGTGGGGCGGTCGTCGGTCCTGGCGGCCTTGCCGTCCCGGGTGAAGCCGCCGTACAGCACCTTCAGGCCCTGGTCGAAGTCGCCGGTGCCCACGGCGAGGTCGGGCTTCTTGTCGCCGTCGAAGTCCCCGGCGGCGAGCCGGGTGGCGTTGGTGACGCCGGACATCTGCGTGGCGCTGGTGAGGCCCTTGCCCTTCTCGCCCCACAGCACGATGACGCCCTTGTTGCCGGTGACGGCCAGGTCGGAGACGCCGTCACCGTCGAAGTCGCGGGCGGCGGTGTTGCGGCCGAAGTTGCCGTAGGGCTCCGGATCGCCGGGCACCCCGGCCGAGTTGGCGCTGAAGAGCTGCCGGTGCGTGGTGCTCGCTCCCTTGGCGGAGCCGTAGGCCACGGTGAGGTAGCCCGCGTACTGCTGCCCGGCGACGGTGGCCCTGGGGGCGCCGGAGACGGTGTCGGCGTAGCCGTCCCCGTCGAAGTCGGCCTTCGGGGCCGCGGCGGCCTTGCCGGATATCGCGGCGGCGCCTGCCGTCGACTTGGCCGGTGTCCCGGCGTTCGCCTGTACGGCGACGAAGGCGGAACCGGCCAGCAGCACGGCCGTCACCCCGATGACGCGGGCGGCCGTGACAGTCGCTCTGCCGGTGGCGGTGGTGCTGGGGGTGGCTTCTGCGTGGTGACGCACTCATCCTCCTGTGTGTGGCGCTCCGGCCTCAGCGGTCGTATGGCGAGCGGAAGTTGGCCCTGCGGGGCGAGGCCGGGGCCGGAGCAATTGCCTTACGCCCGTGAGACCCACGAGGTGGGCCAAGGGTTGTCCTGCGAGCGGGCGCAAGGTGAACCCGCGGTGACCCTGATCAGTACGCGGCCGGCCGTCGATCGGTTCAGCCCAGGCGCGCCGGCCGTTTCCGTCGGGGCAACGCCGCGCCGAGACCGTGCTCGAGCTCGGCGGTGTCCTTCTATTCGGCGATGCCGTTGATGACGCAGTAGGCGACGTACAGCCCGTACAAGGCAAGGAGTACGCCGAGGAACCGGGTCCACGCGGGCAGAGCGCGCTGCTGGTGTGCGGTCCACATGTGCTGCAGGCGCACAACAGTGGAAACGACACCGAGCACGGCGATCGCCGTGAACCCCCAGAAGAGTACGGGCCGGTCGCCGGCCGGCGCCTTCTCCACTCCGGCGTTGCCGATGATGAGCAGCAGGTAGGGCGCGATGTACCGCGCCGGGCTGAACTCCTGGACTCTCTCAGAGCTGTCGGAATCGGTCATGGGATGCCTCCGAGGCGTGGTGGGTGTCGGCATGGATGTGCGGCCCACGGCACGGGGCGGCCGTGGGGCGTATCGGGGTGGTCCCGCGGGAGGCCGCGTCCCGCGACGTGGCGCAGCACAGGATGACGTCGATGAGGGACTCGATGGCCGTCCGGACGGGGGTCGGGCCGTGTCGGGCGTGCCGGCGCCCTCACCGCGCATTTCTGTGTCCCGGAGCGGTGGAGAACCTAGCCCGTGACGATCACCCGTTCCAGATCCATCTCCGCATATCCGCCTGAAACTTCCCCCACTCCAGGGCGGGCGCATGGGAGATTCCTCGCAAGCCAGGCGGGCAGACGCGGATGATCGACCGCAAGCCGGGCGAAGGAAGAAAAAACCGGAATGGCTACCACCGCCACCCCGGCTCTGCCCCCTTTGGTCCCACCCGCGCAGGCGGGCCCGCCGCCTCCGCGGCTTCACCTTTTGTCATGGTTCCGGCTACTTCCCTTTCCTCACCGGAAGTTCAGTGGAAATGATCCGCAGAAAACATTCGGAGGCGATGGGTTCTGCCACCACCGCTGTGGCAAACTCCCGAGGCAATTCACCTCCCACCGGACCGCCCGATTTCCTGGGCGGCCGCCAGATATGACAGGAATTCTCGTGCGGGGAAAAACTTCACTCGTCGCCGGCGCCGTCGCGGCGCTGGCCCTCATACTGACCGGCTGCGGCGGCGGGGAAGACGGCAAGAGCGCAGGAGCGGACGACAAGCCGAAGCAGAAGAGCAGCGCGAGCGCGAGCCCGAAGAAGGAGAGCCCCTCGCCCAGTACGCGCCCTTCCGCCAGTAAATCTGCCGGCCCCTCGGCGAAGCCCTCGGTCAAGCCGAAGCCCAGTTCCGCCAGGCCCACCAGCAAGGCGCCCGCTGCCCGGCCCAGCACCGGCTCGGGCTCCACCGGCGGGCAGGGGGGCGGCGGTGCGGCGCCCGCCAGCGTGCAGGGCACCTGGTACTACCCGTTCCTCCTCCAGGGCAAGGCCATCACCATGACCGTCAGCGGGAGCACCTTCACCGCCACGGGCAACGGCAAAAGCTGCTCCGGGACGATCAACAGCAGCATGCGGATCGCCAGCAGCTGCGGGGGCAAGTACGAGACCGGGCGGGCCGTGCTCGGCGAGGGCGGCCAGAAGCTGACGTTCCAGTGGAACGGCAACCAGCCCGACCGCTTCCAGCGCCAGCGACCCCAGTGACCCGGCGGGATGTTGGTCACAGGGCTCCGTGAGATCCCCGGCGCCGGTCCGGACGCTTCGGGGCCACCGGTAGGGTTGCCGAGGCCGTGCCCGGCCGGCCGGCGAACGGCCGGCCGACGCCGTACCCGACCCCGTCGCACCGGAGACCGTGACTACCACTCCCACCACCCCCAGCAGCAACCACCATCTGTCGCCCGCCTTTCCCGGCCGTGCCCCCTGGGGCACGGCCAGCAAGCTGCGGGCCTGGCAGCAGGCGGCGATGGACGCGTACCTGGAGCGGCAGCCGCGCGACTTCCTCGCCGTCGCGACGCCGGGCGCCGGTAAGACGACGTTCGCCCTCACCCTGGCGTCGTGGCTGCTGCACCACCATGTCGTGCAGCAGGTCACCGTCGTGGCGCCGACCGAGCATCTGAAGAAGCAGTGGGCCGAGGCGGCGGCCCGGGTGGGGATCAAGCTGGACCCGGACTACAGCGCGGGCCCGCTCAGCAAGGAGTACCAAGGGGTCGCCATCACCTACGCGGGTGTGGGCGTCCGGCCGATGCTGCACCGCAACCGCGTCGAGCAGCGCAAGACCCTCGTCATCCTGGACGAGATCCACCACGCCGGCGACAGCCGCTCCTGGGGCGAGGCGTGCCAGGAGGCGTTCGAGCCCGCCACCCGGCGGCTCGCGCTGACCGGTACGCCCTTCAGGTCGGACACCAACCCGATCCCGTTCGTGGAGTATGCCGAGGACGCCGAGGGCATCCGGCGGTCGGTCGCCGACTACACCTACGGATACGGCGACGCGCTCGCCAACGGCGTGGTGCGGCCCGTCATCTTCCTCTCCTACAGCGGCAATATGCGCTGGCGCACCAAGGCCGGGGACGAGATCGAGGCCAAGCTCGGCGAGCCGATGACCAAGGACGCCATCTCCCAGGCGTGGCGCACCGCGCTCGACCCGCGCGGCGAGTGGATGCCCGCCGTACTGCGCGCAGCCGACCACCGGCTGACGGAGGTCCGCAAATCGGTGCACGACGCGGGCGGCCTGGTCATCGCCGCCGACCAGGACTCCGCCCGCGCCTACGCCAAGCTGCTCCGCGAGATCACCGGCACCGGGCCGACCGTCGTCCTGTCCGACGACACCGGCGCCTCACAGCGCATCGAGGACTTCCGGCACAACGAGGAGCGCTGGATGGTCGCGGTCCGGATGGTCTCCGAGGGCGTGGACGTGCCCCGGCTGGCGGTCGGGGTGTACGCCACCACCGTCTCCACGCCGCTGTTCTTCGCGCAGGCCGTCGGCCGCTTCGTCCGCTCCCGGCGGCGCGGCGAGACGGCCTCGGTCTTCCTGCCGACCATCCCCACGCTGCTGTCCTTCGCCAACGAGATGGAGGTCGAGCGCGACCACGTCCTCGACAAGCCGAAGAAGGGCGAGGAGGAGGACCCGTACGCCGAGGAGGCGGACCTGCTCAAGGATGCGGAGCAGGAGAACGACGAAGACACGGGCGAGCAGGACCAGCTGCCCTTCGAGGCGCTGGAGTCGGACGCCGTCTTCGACCGGGTGATGTACGACGGCGCCGAGTTCGGTATGCAGGCGCACCCCGGCAGCGAGGAGGAGCAGGACTACCTCGGCATCCCGGGGCTGCTGGAGCCGGACCAGGTGCAGTTGCTGCTCCAGAAGCGGCAGGCCCGGCAGATCGCGCACAGCAGGAAGAAGCCGGACAGCGAGGCCGACCTGCTGGAGATGCCGGCCGACAAGCGTCCGGTGGTCACCCACAAGGAGTTGCTGGAGAAGCGCAAGCAGCTCAACAGCCTGGTCGGCGCCTATGTGCATCAGAGCGGCAAGCCGCACGGGGTCGTCCACAACGAGCTGCGGCGGGTGTGCGGGGGGCCGCCCAGTGCGGAGGCGACCGCGAGCCAGATCGAGGCGCGCATCGCGAAAGTGCGTGAATGGGCCACGCGCATGAAGTAGCCGTGCCCGGCATTTTGTGCAGGTTTGGCCAGTAATTGTGGAAGTTTTCCCGGTCTTCGGCCGGGATGTGGTGTCCCCCAACTCTCTCCGTTTCGGCTGAGCCCGTTGCGGCGGGAATTGGATTGACCGGATTCTGGACAGGCTCTTCCGGTGAGCGGTGCTCCTCGCTAGGTTTCCCGGACACACGGCCCGTGGTGTTCCGAATACTTCGTCCCCCCGCGGCTGCCGTCACTCACCCGAGGGAGGGGCCGCCGTGACCGCGGAGACTTCTCAGACGCTCGACCGAGGGCTGCGTGTCCTCAAATTACTGGCCGACACCGACCACGGCCTGACCGTCACCGAGCTGTCCAACAAGCTCGGCGTCAACCGGACCGTGGTCTACCGGTTGCTGGCCACCCTGGAGCAGCACGCCCTCGTCCGCCGCGACTTGGGCGGCCGGGCCCGGGTCGGGCTCGGCGTACTGCGCCTGGGGCGGCAGGTGCACCCCCTGGTCAGGGAGGCCGCGCTGCCCGCGCTGCGCTCGCTGGCCGAGGATGTGGGCGCCACCGCGCACCTCACCCTCGTCGACGGCACCGAGGCGCTGGCCGTCGCGGTGGTCGAGCCGAGCTGGACCGACTACCACGTCGCCTACCGGACCGGCTTCCGGCACCCCCTCGACCGGGGTGCCGCCGGCCGGGCGATACTCGCCGGGCGCAGGACCGACAGCGAGCGCGGCCCCGGCTTCGTACTCACCCATGGTGAGCTGGAGGCGGGCGCGAGCGGCGCGGCGGCACCGGTGCTGGGCGTGAGCGGTATAGAGGGCAGCGTGGGTGTGGTGATGCTGGCCGAGACGGTGCCGGAGCAGGTCGGCCACCGCGTGGTCCGCGCCGCCGCCGAGGTCGCCGAAGCGCTGCGCTGAGAAGGCCTGCGCTGACCCGGCCGGGCGGGGCCGTACGCAGGACGCCCGTACGAGGTCGCGGTGCGAGGACACCGTACGAGGACGGGGTCTTCGTACGGCTCCGCTGCCCGGTCGGTAGATTGCGGGGGTGTCCGCATCCAGCACCCCCGCCCCACAGGCCGAAGGACAGCGCCGTACCCGCCGCCGTACGCTCGCGCTCTGCGCGCTGCCCGTCGTGCTGCTGCTCGTCGTGGCGCTGTTCGCCCCGCTGCCGTACTCGCTCGCCCAGCCGGGCGAGACCGCCAATGTGCTCGGCCGCAGGGACGGCAAGCCGGTGATCGCCGTGGAGGGCGCCCAGGCGCAGGGCAGGGACAAGGGGCGGCTGATGTCCGTCACCATCGCCGCGACCCAGCCCGAGGCGACCGTGCGGCTGCCCGACGTGGTGCGCTCCTGGTTCCGCGAGGACCGGGCCGTGATGCCCCGCGAGGCCGTCTACCCGGGCGGCGGGGACACCAAGGACGCCGAGAAGCGCATCTCGGAGGAGATGAAGGACTCCCAGCACAAGGCCGTCACCGCCGCGCTGCGCCAGCTGCACCGCTCGCCGAAGGACATCCACGTCAAGCTGCGGCTGGGCGATGTCGGCGGCCCGAGCGCGGGGCTGTTCTTCGCGCTCGGCATCGTCGACAAGCTGGACGGGGACGGCGCGGGCGGCGGGCTGACCGGCGGCCGTACCGTCGCAGGGACCGGCACCATCGACGCGGACGGGAAGGTGGGCGCCGTCGGCGGCGTCCCGCTCAAGACCCAGGCGGCCCGCAGGGACGGGGCGACTTTCTTTCTGCTTCCGAAGTCCCAGTGCGGGGAGGCGAGCGCCGAGCTGCCCTCCGGGCTGCGGCTGGTTCCGGTCGGCTCCCTCCAGGGCGCGCTGGATGCGCTGAAGGGGATCCGCACCCATGGCAAGGTTCCCAGCTGTTGAACTCGGCGTGCTTGGCGCGCAGTTCCCCGCGCCCCTGAGGGGTGGGCCCCTCTCACTCGGTGGCTGCCTGCCTCACCAGCGGAATCACCCGTAGCGGGACCGGGTTCTCCATCACGATGGCCGTGGAGGCGCGGACGATTCCCTCGATGCCGACGACCCGGTCGATCACCCGCTGGAGGTCGGCGTTCGAGCGGGCCACCAGGCGGCAGAGCATGTCGCCGCTGCCGGTGGTCGTGTGCAGCTCCAGCACCTCGGGCACCGTCGCCAGATGCGCCCGTACGTCCGCGCCCTGGCCCTGCTTGATCTCCAGGGTCGCGAACGCGGTGACCGGGTAGCCCAGCGCCGCCGGGTCCACCTCGGGCCCGAAGCCGCGGATGACGCCGCCGGAGGTGAGCCGGTCCAGCCGCGCCTGCGCCGTCCCGCGGGCGACTCCGAGCCGCCTGGAGAGCTCCAGCACCCCGATCCTGGGCTCCTCGGCGAGCAATTCCAGTAGCCGGCCGTCCAGTCGGTCAATGCCCATGGCTTGCCTCTCCGTGAGTGATGGGGCAGCCCGAGCCGGGGCTGCACAGATTGCACATATCGTCCGCCCGATCCTGCCTTCCACTGAACAGATTGCCCAGTGGAACCGCAAACTATTGCGCACCTTGTGGCCCCGAGTGACCCTGCCCATATGACTGCTGCATCTGGAACGGACACTCACGCGGCAACCCCGCAGACCGCACGGCAGGCAGACCCCTTCCCGGTCAAGGGGATGGACGCGGTCGTCTTCGCCGTCGGCAACGCGAAGCAGGCAGCGCACTTCTACTCCACGGCCTTCGGCATGCGCGCCGTGGCCTACGCGGGCCCCGAGAACGGCAGCCGGGAGACGGCCAGTTACGTCCTCGAATCGGGCTCGGCCCGGTTCGTGTTCACCTCCGTCATCCGCCCCACCACCGAATGGGGCCGCTTCCTCGCCGACCATGTCGCCGCACACGGCGACGGCGTCATCGACCTGGCCATCCAGGTCCAGGACGCCCGTGCCGCGTACGCGTACGCCGTCGAGCACGGCGCCCGCGGCATCGAGGAGCCGTACGAGACCAAGGACGAGCACGGCGTCGTCGTCCGGGCGGCCATCGCCACCTACGGCGAGACCCGCCACACCCTGGTGGAGCGCACCGGCTACGACGGCCCCTACCTGCCCGGCTTCGTCGCCATGGACCCGATCGTCCAGCCCCCCGAGCGGCGCTTCTTCCAGGCCGTCGACCACTGCGTCGGCAACGTCGAACTCGGCAGGATGAACGAGTGGGTCGAGTTCTACAACAAGGTCATGGGCTTCACGAACATGAAGGAGTTCGTCGGCGACGACATCGCCACCGAGTACTCCGCGCTGATGTCCAAGGTCGTGGCCGACGGCACGCTCAAGGTGAAGTTCCCGATCAACGAGCCCGCCATCGCCAAGAAGAAGTCCCAGATCGACGAGTACCTGGAGTTCTACGGCAGCGCCGGAGTCCAGCACATCGCGCTCGCCACCAACGACATCGTCTCCACCGTCCGGGGCATGCGCGCCGCCGGCGTCCGGTTCCTGGACACGCCTGACGCGTACTACGACACCCTCGGCGAGTGGGCCGGCGAGACCCGCGTCCCCGTCGAGACGCTGCGCGAGCTGAAGATCCTGGTCGACCGGGACGAGGACGGCTACCTGCTCCAGATCTTCACCAAGCCGGTCCAGGACCGCCCGACCGTCTTCTTCGAGATCATCGAACGGCACGGCTCCATGGGCTTCGGCAAGGGCAACTTCAAGGCCCTGTTCGAAGCCATCGAGCGGGAACAGGAGCGGCGCGGCAACCTCTGACTCCTTCCCCGCGCAGTAGCAGGCTTCCCCGCACGACGTCAGGCTGCCACGCTGAGGGCATGAGCGAGCTCATCGAACGGCTGCGTGCGGGGCTGCCCGAAGAGGGCGTGCTGACCGACCCGGACATCCTCCGCTCGTACGCCAACGACATGGCGAGCTTCTGCCCCGCGGGAACACCCGCAGCGCTGGTCACCCCGCGCACGGTGGAGCAGGTGCAGCACACCATGCGCACGGCGAACGCTCTGCGCGTCCCCGTCGTGCCGCAGGGCGCCCGCACCGGCCTGTCCGGCGCCGCCAACGCCACGGACGGCTGTGTGCTGCTCTCCCTCGCCAGGATGGACCGCATCCTGGAGATCAGCCCCGTCGACCGGATCGCGGTGGTCGAGCCCGGCGTCGTCAACGCCGCCCTCTCCCGCGCGGTGGCCGAGCACGGGCTGAGCTATCCGCCGGACCCCTCCAGCTGGGAGATGTGCACGATCGGCGGCAACATCGGCACCGGCTCCGGCGGGCTGTGCTGTGTGAAGTACGGCGTCACCGCTGAGTATGTGCTGGGCCTGGACGTCGTGCTGGCCGACGGGCGGCTGCTGTCCACCGGCCGCCGTACGGCCAAGGGCGTCGCGGGCTACGACCTCACCCGGCTGATCGTCGGCTCCGAGGGCAGCCTGGGCATCGTCGTACGGGCGACCCTCGCGCTGCGGGCCGAGCCGCCGCAACAGCTCGCGCTGGCCGCAGAGTTCCCCTCGACGGCCGCGGCCTGCGAGGCCGTGTGCCGGATCATGGAGGCGGGCCATACGCCCGCGCTGCTGGAGCTGATGGACCGCACCACGCTGCGCGCCGTCAACGACCTGACGAAGATGGGCCTGCCCGAGACCACCGGGGCGCTGCTCCTCGCGGCCTTCGACACCCCCGACCCCGCGCCGCAGTTGCGCGCCGTGGGCGAGCTGTGCGCGGCGGCGGGCGCGAGCGAGGTGGTGCCCGCCGAGGACGCCGCCGAGTCCGAACTGCTCCTCCAGGGACGGCGGGCCGCGCTGACCGCGCTCGAAGCGGTCAAGGGCACCTCGATGATCGACGACGTGTGCGTACCGCGCAGCCGGCTGGCCGACATGCTGGACGGAACGGCAGAGATCGCCGAGCGGTACGGACTGACCATCGGCGTCTGCGCCCACGCCGGCGACGGCAACACCCACCCCACCGTCTGCTTCGACGCCGCCGACGAGGACGAGTCCCGCCGCGCCCGCGCCTCCTTCGACGAGATCATGGAGCTGGGCCTGAAGCTCGGCGGCACCATCACCGGCGAACACGGCGTCGGCGTACTGAAGAAGGACTGGCTCGCACGCGAACTGGGCGACGTCAGCCTCGAACTCCACCGCGCCATCAAGACCGCCTTCGACCCCAACGGAATCCTCAACCCCGGAAAGCTCTTCTGAGCGCCGGCCCTCCCGCCGGGCCGGCCCTCGGAGCGGGCGGCCGGAGCGCGGGCCGGACGCCTGCGGCCGCCTCGTGGCTCACTTCATCAGGTCCAGGTGCCACTGACCGCTCTCGTCGCTCCAGCACGCGTAACCCGCGTACTCGTGCGTGCCCTCGGTGAGTAGCTTGCCCCAGTAGTGGCAGCCATTGAGACCGTTGACCTTGTAGGTCGCGTCCGGCACGCCGTCCCCCGGCGTGCCCGGACCTCTCCTTGCGCTACGGGTCCTACGCCACGTTCGATGGCGGGCCCGGCACAGAAGTTCACGGCGCAGGGAGAATTCCTACGTCTCCAGGGGCTCCAGCAGCCGGTGCGGCCGCAACAGGGCGCGGCTGACCGGGTCCTGGCGGGCGGCGGGCCCGTCGGCGGCGGGGCCGGGGCGCAGCTCCACCTCCTCGGGAGGCACGGCCGCGCGTCCGCACGCCGCGCATCCGCCGCTGGGTTCCAGCTCCGTGCCGCATCCGGCGTGCAGATACCGGCGGCGCACCGTGGTGCCGCCCGCGAACTCCTGGCCCCACATCAGCAGCGCGAAGAGCGCGTGCCACAGCCGGCGGCCCTTCTCCGTGAGGACGTACTCGTCGCGGGGCGGGGATTCCTCGTAGCGGCGGCGCTCCATGACGCCGGACTCGGTCAGCGTGCGCAGCCGGGCGGAGAGGACGGCGCGGGGGATGTCGAGGTGGGCCAGGAAGTCGCTGTAGCGCCGCACGCCGTAGAAGGCGTCGCGGACGACCAGCATGGTCCAGCGTTCGCCGACGAGTTCCAGGGTGCGGGCCAGGGAGCAGTCCTGCCCCGCGTAGCCCTTCTTCAGCGCCATGCGGGCCAGCCTACCAAGAAGTGAGTTCGTTCAATGAATCATCTGTGCTAGCGTTCGGCGCCTACTCGGTTCAATGAACGAATCAACACTGGGGGAGCCCTCCATGACCACCGCTGCCGGCCCGACCGGTGCGCGCGCCGGTACCGTACTGGCCGCCACAAGCCTGGCCACCTTCGTCGCGCTGATGAACTACACCGCGCCGATGCTCACCCTCCCCGGGATGACCGCCGACTTCGGCACCACGCTCGCCGGGCAGCCCTGGCTGCTCAACGGCACCCCGCTGGGGCTTGCGGCCCTGCTCCTGGTCGCGGGCAGCTTCGCCGACGACCACGGGCGCAAACGGGTCTTCGTCACCGGGCTCGGCGCGCTCGCGGTCACCGTGGTGCTGGGCGTCCTCGCCACCGGAACCCTCACCTTCACGCTGGCCCGGGTGGCGCAGGGAGCCGCCAGCGCGGCCGTCATCGCCAGCAGCCTCGGCCTGCTCGCGCACGCCTATCCGGCGGGCCAGGCGCGGATACGGGCCACCGGCGTCTGGGGCGCGGCGCTCAGCGGCGGCATCGCCGTCGGACCCGTCGTCTCCGCCGGGCTCGGCACCCTCGACTGGCGGCTCTCGTACGTGGTCTACGCCATTGCCGCGCTCGTCCTCACCGCCGTCTCGGCCCGCACCCTCACCGAGTCCCGCAGCCCCCGCGCCGGACGGCCCGACCTGGGCGGCGCGCTGCTGCTCGGGCTGGCGCTGACCGCGCTGCTCGCCGCCCTCACCCTCGGCAGGGAGGGCTGGCTGCGCCCGCAGGTCCTCGGCCTGGTCGCGGGGGCCGTCGCCCTCGTCGCCGCCTTCGCCGCCGTGGAGGCCAGGGTGGCCGCACCGCTGCTGGACCTCGCCCTGCTCCGCCGCCCGGCCTTCCTCGCCGCCACCAGCGGCGCGCTGTTCACCGGACTCGGTGTCATCGGCCTGTTCAGCTACCTGCCCGCGCTGTTCCACCAGACCGTCGGCATGACGGAACTGGGCACCTCCTGGCTCTTCCTGCTCTGGTCCGGCACCGCGCTGCTCGCCGCGCTCCAGGCGCGCCGGCTGCCCGCCAGGTTCGCCGCCCGCCACCAACTCGCCCTCGGCTTCGCCCTCTCCGCCGTCGGCGCACTGACCATGCTGGGGGCACCGGCGGCCGGGTCCTGGGCCCGCACCGTGCCCGGCTTCTTCGTCGCCGGCGTCGGCAGCGGGCTGCTGAACGCCGCGCTGCCCCGGCTCGCCGTCGAGAGCGTCCCCGCCGACCGGGCCGCCATGGGCTCGGGCGCCAACAACACGGCCCGCTATCTCGGTTCGTCGATGGGGCTCTCCCTCACCGTCGTCGTCGCCACCTCCGCGCACGGAACCGACCCCGCGCACGCCCTCGCGCACGGCGCCGACCGGGCGCTGTCGGTGGCGGCCGGGCTCATGCTGGCCGGAGCCCTGGCAGCGCTGCTGTTCCGCGAGCGCCGCAGCTCCGCGCCGGCCAGGGCGCAGACGGCGGCGGGCCCGGTACCGGACCCCACCGCGTGACCCGCGTGCGGGAGCCGGCGCCGCTCAGTGCTCCAGCAGCGCGCTCAACTGCTCGTCCAGACCCAGCGCCTCCAGTTCGCTGCCCGGCGCCACCGCCCGCATGGTGCGCTCCAGCCAGGCCGCCACCACGGAGGAGGGCGCCTCCAGCAGCGCGTCCCCGTTCGGCGAGCTGAGCGCCATGCACAGCACCTCGCGCCCCGCCACGCACGTCGGCCACACCCGGACGTCCCCGTCCCCGCACGGCTGCGCCAGCCCCTCCACGAGCAGTTCGCGGGCGAACGTCCAGTGGACGGGGGTCTCGGAGTGGATGTGGAAGGTCATGTGGACGGCATACGGGTCGTCCGTGCGGTAACTGAGCCGTGCCGGTACGGCGACGCTGTGCCCCGGTGCGAGGACGAGCCTCGTCTCCACTTCGCGTTCGACGACGGTGTGCATACGGTGCGCCCTTTCTCTGATCCCCTGTTCCCCGGTGCGGGCCGCTGCGCGGGACCCGCACCGGGGAAGAGAGCGCTGGGCACGTTTTCTTACACGGGTTCGCGGAGTTTTTCACCGGGCGCTCCGTGGATTTGTTCGCCGGGTGCCGGAGGGAGACGGGAGGCTCCTGGGTCGCTCGATGGCGGCTTACCCGCCGTCTGCTTCCTCGCCGCGCGGTCTTCTTCGTTACTGTCCTCCTTACCGTCCTTCGCACCGTCCTCGTCGGACAGCCGGAGGACAGATGGAGGATCCCGCCGTACAGCGAGCGGCGGGTCGCCAGGCCGCACCGTCGCGGCCTGGTCAAGAGCGTCGTGCGTGAGGGGAGTTGGGGGTTGTGGGACCCTCCGGTACTCATGGTGAGGTACCCCGTGCTGGGTACTATCCGGATCCGTCCATCCCCGGATACATCCGCTACTGGAACGGTTCGTCCTGGGTGCCGGGCACCAGCCGCCCGGAGCCCCGTGAGGGTGAACCCATGCCGGCGCCGCCGCCCGTGGCATCCTCGCCCGCCACGGCTCCAGCGCCTCCGGCCACCGCCGACCAGGAGGGCCCGGCGGGGCCGCCGAGCCCCCGGCGCTCCTCCTCCGACGAGACCGGACCCGTCTTCCTGGACGAGGACGGCGACGGCAACAGCACCGACCTCCCCGCGCGGGGTCTCCAGTCGCAGGTCCCGGGCCCGGAGCGCACCGCCGGCCCGAGCTGGCAGCCGTCCGGGTCACCGCAGGGCGGTTTCGGCCCGCCGGCGGCCGACCCCAGAGGCAACTGGGGCAACGAGGGCCGCGCCTCCGGCCGTACGGAAAGCGAGCCCGCCGCCCCAGCCGGTGCGAGCGCCCCCGAAGCCGGACCCGGACCTGCCGGCGCCGGCGAACTCCCCGGCCAGGGCGGCCGCGAGAAGACGGTCGGGCTGCGCCGCTCCGAAGTCCTCCGCGCCGGCGACCGCCCCGCACACCCGGGCGTCCCCTCTCCCGCGTCTCCTTCGTCTCCGTCGTCCCCCACGCCGGGCAGCGCGTCCGGGCCGCGAGTCCCCGGCCAGGCGACCGGCGCCGACCCGGCCACGGCGGCACCCAGCGCCCCCGAACAGCGCGGGACCGCAGGGCCGGTGCCCCCGCAGGGCCCCGGCCACACGCAGGCCGCACCCCGCGTGCCCGGCCAGGCCACCGGTGGCCCCGGACAGAGCGCGGCGCCCGGCGCCGGCGGTACGGGCAGCGCAGGCAGTACGGACCAGAGCCCGGGCACGGCGCCCGCGTCCGGCGGCGCGGGGCAGAGCCCGCAGGCGGCGGGCGGGTCCGCTGCTGTGGCGTCTGGCCCGCAGGTGTCGCGTCCGGCACGTCCGGCTTCCGGTGGTGGCGCTGAGCCGGGGCAGCAGGGTCGTGAGGATGGCTCTGTGGGGGCGTCCGGCGGCACGGCGCAGAGCCCGCAGGCGGCGGGCGGGTCCGCTGGTGTGGCCTCCGGCCCGCAGGTCTCCCGCCCGGCTTCCGGTGGTGGCGCGGAGCCAGGCCAGCAGGGTCGCTCCACAGCTTCCGCCGGGGCGGCGGGGGCCGGACAGCAGGTGCCCGGCCAGGGGGCGTCCGGAGCAGCCGCCGATCAGCCGGGGCAGGCCGCGATCGGGGCGGCACCGGCCGCGCTGCCGGGGCAGCGCGGTGAGCAGGGGCCACCCGCCGGGCTCGGTGCGGCGCCCGGTCCCGGCCTCGCGCAGGGAGAGCCGGCGCCGCCGGGAGCGCAGCAGGGTGGTGGGTTGCCCGGCGCGGCCGCCCCCTCCTGGTCGCAGCCGCCCGCCGGACTGCCGGCGCAGCCGCAGTCCGGCGGCCCGGACGCCGTCACACCGTGGCGGCCGCCCGCCGACGACCCGTTCGCGCGGGCCGCGCGACAGGAGGCGCGGCCCGGGGGGCTGGGCAGGCGGTTCGGCGCGCGGCTCGTCGACCTCGTCCTCACCCTCGCCGTGGGCGCCGGCGCCGCGTTCCCGTTCGTGGGCAAGGCGGTCGACCACATCAACGCCAAGGTGGAGGCGGTCGAGCAGGCGGGCGTCACCCAGCGGGTGTGGCTGATCGACGGCACGACGGGCAGCTATCTGGCACTGGTCGTTGGCGCCCTGCTGGTTTTCGGGCTGCTCTACGAGGTGCTGCCGACGGCCCGTTGGGGCCGCACGCTCGGCAAGAAGCTGTTCGGGCTCTCGGTGGTGAACATCGAGGGCTACGGGAAGCCCGCCTTCGGCAAGTCCGTACTGCGCTGGCTGGTGCACGGCGTGCTGGGCCTGCTGGTCGTCGGCCTGGTCAACGCCATGTGGTGCCTGTTCGACCGCCCCTGGCGGCAGTGCTGGCACGACAAGGTGGCCGGGACGTTCGTCGCGAAGGGCAGCGCGGGAGACGGCGAACTCCGGCTCTGAAGCCCGGCGCCCGGTAAGGCGCCCGTCCCCCGAACAGCCCGGCCCCGGATGCGGCCGGGCCGCGCGGGCTGTGCACTCGGGCCATGAGCACGGAGCAGCCGGAGAACGATCCGTTCCGGAAGGGGTCCGAGGACCCCACGGCGGGCGGGCAGGCGCCCGGTCAGGAGCCGCCCGGCCGGGAGTCCCCGCCACCGGGCGGACCCGGCATGCCGTACGGCAATCCACCGCCACCTCCCACGGGCGGCGGGCCGGGTGGCGGTTTCGGCGGCGGTGGGAGCCCGTACGACAACCCCTACGGCGGCCCCGAGGGCGCCGCCGACCCGCTGGCCGGAATGGCGCCGCTGGCGTCGCGCGGCAAGCGGCTGCTGGCCCGCATCGTCGACGCGCTGCTGATCGCGATTCCGATCGGCATCATCGCCGGGGTGGTCGAAGGGGGTTACTCGACCGACACGGGAATCAACTACTGGCCGCAGTTCAGCTACACCCTCGTCTACTTCCTCTACGAGGGCCTGATGCTGACGAACTCGGGCCAGACGGTCGGCAAGAAACTGATGCGCATCCGGGTGGCCATGTTGCAGAACGGCGCCGTACCGGCGGGCTCGCCCGGCTGGCTGCGGGCGGCCGTCTACCAGATTCCTCCGCTGGTGCCCTGCGTCGGTTCGCTGTTCTGGCTGGTGAACGTGCTCTTCTGCACCTGGGACAAGCCCTATCAGCAGTGCCTGCACGACAAGGCGGCGCGCACGGTGGTGGTCGCGGCGGACTGACGAACTGCCCCCGCGGACGGATGGACTTCCCCGAAGCCGCGGGCCTGAGCGGGCGCTTCCCCCGGCGCCGTCACCGGGGGAGTACCAGGACCGTTCGCAGGGCTGCTCAGTGCCGTGCTCCGAGGCCCGCGGTCGCCGCGGGCGCGGAGGAGGCGGCAGCAGCAGCCGCCGCGTGCTGGGCCGGCACGGGCTCGGGCCGGTCGACGGCGGAGTGGGCTCCGGGGGCGTCGGCGTCGGCAACTGCCTCGCGCCGCTCCGAAGTTGACCTGATGGGAGGTGCGGTCAGTGCCACCAGCAGGCCAAGCGCGAGGGCCACGAACGCGATCACGGCGATCCAGACGCCGGAACGTGTCTCGGAGAGCAGCAGCATGGCGAGCGTGGAGCACATGACGGTGGCCGAGCCGTAGACGAGTTGGGCGGGGTTCGGACGCGGCATGGCGGATCCGTCCTCGGGGGATGTGGGCACGGTCTGAACGTGTGAACAGGTCGTTGTGCGCTACGCGTTGCCTCGGTACAAACGGGGCGCCATCGAACGACTCTACGGTCCGGCATGCCCTGGCGGAAAGCGCGGCAAGCGTGAGCTGACCCACGCCTTAGTTGCACGGGGGGCGCACTGACGCACAGGGCTTCGGCTGTCCCAACTAGCGGACAGCAGAGGGGTCTTGTGCGAGTCGCGCGGGACTCGTGTCCGGCGCCGGGCGCAACCGTCGCCCACGGGCGGCGCACGCGCCCCGCACCGATGTTCGCACCCGCTATCTGATGGGGAGTTGGAGATTCCGCTTCCGCAACAGGGCGCAGCGACTTTCCTGGCTGCCAGCGGTCCGCCCAATGGCGACGCGGAAAGTGGTAGTCGCTTCAACCGGCGAGGATAAATGGCGCGTATTGGGCGAAAACCGGCGCCAGAACGGGGTGACTACCGAACGTGAAGAAGTTGTGAAGATCCACAAATGGGTCCCTGGGTACAGGTGACCGAGGCGTATGCAACCCAGGTATGAATTTGTTTGCATCGTTGCAGGTCAAAACATGATCATCCGTTACCCCCTGGCAATCGGTGCTCGATCGCGTTTAGATGCACGGTGGGGCTGCCTCATGGCGGCCTCGTATCGACCGACCCGAACGAGTCTCACGGGGGAGATGGTGATCATGTCAGGAGGCGGATTCGTCAGGCTTCCGGACGGCAGCGTGATCGTCGCGCTGACGCTTCCGGTGCCGCGCGAGCCGCACGGCACCGCGCCCGGTGCCGCCGACGCCGCTGTCCCGGGCAGCCGGACCAGAGCGGTGCCCGCCGCCCGCCGCCCCGGGCTGGTGCCGCCCTCGCGGCGCTGGTCGGCGTTCGCGGACGAACCGCACACGGTGCGTGAGGCGACGGTGCGCAGACCCGGCGACGAGCAACGTGTCCGGGTGCTGGTGCACGCCGGCAACCGCGCCCGCGCCCTGACCAGGCTGCGGAACCTCGGGCTGCGGGCGATCTATCTGCGCGGCAACGCCGAGCCGCCCACCCCTGACGAGATCACGGCGGTCCTGCACCACCCCGAGGGCCTGGTCTGGCGCGCCGTCCCCGACGACGACCGCAACTCCTGGCGCCCCATCGCCGCGCTTCTTCGGGTGACGCCGGCGTAGGGCTGCCCCGCATGGGGGCGCCCCGAAGGGGCGCGGGGCTGTGTTCATGTGCGGCTCCGCCGCGTGGGCGCGACCAGCCACAAAGCACCCGCACTCGGCAACGCGCACACGCCTCTACGGCGGGACCCCGCCAAGGGGCATCCCGCAAAAAACCCGCGCCGGAGGCGCTACGCGCTACGCCGAGGCGACCACCGGCTTGCCGCTCAGTTCGACACCCGCCCGGCGAAGCTCATCCAGCGCCCGCTGCACCGACTCCTGCGCGACTCCCGCGGTCAGATCGAGCAGCACCTGAGTCCGGAAGCCCTCCCGCGCGGCATCCAGCGCGGTCTGCCGCACGCAGTGGTCCGTGGCGATCCCCACGACATCCACTTCGCTCACGTCCCGCTCGCGCAACCACTCCGCGAGCGGGACCCCGTTCTCGTCGGTGCCCTCGAAGCCGCTGTACGCGGCGGTGTACGCACCCTTGTCGAAGACGGCCTCGATGGAGCCGGAGGCGACGGCGGGGGTGAAGTTGGGGTGGAACCCCACACCCTCCGTGCCCGCCACGCAGTGCGGCGGCCAGGAGTGCTGGTAGTCGGGCTCGGCGGAGAAGTGGTCGCCGGGATCGACATGGGTGTCCCGCGTCGCGACGACGTGGCGGTATCCGGCGGAAGCGTCACCGACCAGGTCGGTGATGGCGGCGGCGACATCCGCGCCGCCCGCGACGGCGAGGCTGCCGCCTTCGCAGAAGTCGTTCTGCACGTCCACGACGATCAGTGCCCGGTGCATGGTGCACACCTTTCGGCTGGTGGGCCAGGAGCGGCCAGGAACCATTTTTCGGCGGGGTTCCAGGAACCGCCACCCGTCGGCTCCGAGCCTAGACACTCAAGGGGCCCGGCGGCAGTGGCCGGACACCGGTACGCGGCGCCCGCCCCTACCGCGGGTTACCCACAGGCGCCGGGTGCCAGATGCCCGGCGGCTCACACATGCTCGACCGGCAGCACCGGCTCCCCGCGGGAGAGCTGGGCCGCTGACATCGGCAGCCGGGCGAGGGCGGCGCGGTGGCGCTCGCGGGCGGCGTCCAGCGGCTCCCGGCCGACGACGGCGCCCCGGTCGATCAGCTTCACCTGGAGCAGCTGGCCGGCCAGCTCGGGCGGCACCTCGCCGGTGCCCACCACCTCCGCCTCGGCCACCCCCTCCGCGTCGACCGCGCGCGCCGCCCACTTGGCGCCCCCGATGGAGGTCTTGCCGCCCGTCGAGCGCTTGGCCACGGCCCGCAGCGGGGCGCCGGGCGCCTCGGAGTCGGCGCGGGCCACCAGCTTGTAGACCATCGAGCAGGTCGGGTGACCGCTGCCGGTCACCAGCTGGGTGCCGACCCCGTACGCGTCCACCGGGGCCGCGGCCAGCGAGGCGATGGCGTACTCGTCCAGATCGCTGGTGACCACGATCCGGGTCTTGGTCGCGCCCAGCTCGTCCAGCTGCTGGCGCACCCGGTGCGCCACCAGCAGCAGGTCGCCGGAGTCGATGCGGACGGCGCCCAGGTCCGGGCCCGCCACCTCCACCGCCGTACGGACCGCCTCGGCAACGTCGTAGGTGTCCACCAGCAGCGTCGTCCCGCCGCCCAGCGACTCGACCTGCGCGGTGAAGGCGTCCCGCTCGGTGTCGTGCAGCAGGGTGAAGGCGTGGGCGCTGGTGCCCACGGTGGGGATGCCGTAGCGGAACCCGGCGGCCAGGTCGGAGGTGGTGTCGAAGCCGCCCACGTAGGCGGCGCGGGCCGCGGCGACAGCGCCCAGCTCGTGGGTGCGCCGGGCGCCCATCTCGATCAGCGGGCGGCCTGCTGCGGCGACGGCCATCCGGGAGGCGGCGGCCGCCACGGCGGAGTCGTGGTTGAGGATGGAGAGGATCACCGTCTCCAGCAGCACACACTCGGCGAACGTCCCCTCCACCCGCAGGATGGGCGAGCCGGGGAAGTACACCTCGCCCTCCGGGTAGCCGAGGACGTCGCCCGTGAAGCGGTAGTCGGCCAGCCACCGCAGGGTCGGCTCGTCCACCACCCGCGTCTCGCGCAGGAAGTCGAGCAGCTGGTCGTCGAAGCGGAAGTTCTCCACCGCGTCCAGCACCCGTCCGGTGCCCGCGACGACGCCGTAGCGGCGGCCCTCGGGGAGGCGGCGGGTGAAGACCTCGAAGACGGAGCGCCGTTCGGCCGTCCCGGCGCGGAGTGCGGCCTGGAGCATGGTCAGCTCGTACTGGTCGGTGAACAGCGCCGTGGAGGGCACGGCCACCGGCAGTCCCGTCTCCATCCGCCGGGCGTGTTCCTGTCGGGAGTCCTGCGGGGGCTGCCCTGTGGGGGAATCCAGCACTGCTGTCTCACCTCGCGTGTTCGGGTCGCTCCTTGCGAGCGTACCCCGGATCTCGTCAGCTTGACGATATACGGTCGACCGGGGCGCTGTTTGGGCGGCCCCGGGGACCGGGTGGCAGCATGGGACCTGTGAGTGTCGCCACCCCAACGGAGATCGAGCGCCCGGAGACCACCGAGGAACCCGTGGAGGTTCCCGAGCCGGATGTGCCCTGGGTGACCGTCGTGCACAACGACCCGGTCAACCTCATGAGCTATGTGACGTACGTGTTCCAGGCGTACTTCGGCTATTCGAAGGAGAAGGCGAAAAAGCTGATGCTCGACGTCCACCACAAGGGGCGCGCCATCGTCTCCAGCGGTACCCGCGAGGAGATGGAGCGCGACGTGCAGGCCATGCACAGCTACGGTCTGTGGGCAACGCTCACCCAGGACCGCTGATGGCAGGGCACTTCGAGCCGACCGAGGACGGTGGCGCCGCGATCGCGCTGGACGAGGTGGAGATCTCGATCCTGCGCAGCCTCGCGGTGCAGTTGCTGGAGCTGATCGGCCCCGGCAGCGAGCCCGCCGACCAGCCGCGCCCGCCGCAGGACGCGGAGCCGGGCGGGCC
>NZ_JADKMA010000067.1 GCF_017676365.1 Streptomyces oryzae | reverse complement strand
GGGGTCGCGGCGAGGCGCAGTGTGGGGTCGTGGGGGCCGCCCTCGCGGCCCGCCACGACCGGCTTGCCGGACCGCAGCGCCTTGGCCCGGTACTGCGCCGCGTCCGCGAGCCGGAAGATCCGGTGCGCGGTCCGCACTTCGCCGACCGGATCGCCGGTGGAGGCCACCCCGCAGGCCACGCCCTCCCCCAGCTCCAGTTCGGCCGCGCCCCGGCACAGTTCGTCGGCGGCGCGTACCACCTCGTCGGCCGTCGGCCCGACGGCCAGCAGACAGAACTCGTCCCCGCCGAGCCGCCCGGCCAGCGCGCCGGGCAGCGTCGCGGCGCCGGCGGACAGGACGGCGGCGAACCGCTCCAGCAGCCGGTCGCCGGCCTCGTGGCCCTGGGCGTCGTTGACGCCCTTGAGTCCGTTGACGTCGCAGACGACGAGACTGACGACGGTGCCCAGATCGCGGTGGAGTTCGACGGCCTCGTCCAGCCGGTTCTCGACGGCGCGGCGGTTGGCGAGGCCGGTCAGCGGGTCGGTGTAGGCGAGGCGGCGTACCTCCTCAAGACGCTCGTTCTGCGCGATGCCGGAGGCTATGAGCGCGGCGAGCACAGCGGCGAAGTCGGCGTCGTCCCGGGTGAAGGGGGGCCTCGCTGAGGCCCGGGCCACATACAGCTCGCCCCAGGCCCGGCCGTGCAGCACTATCGGGGCGATCACGCAGGAGCCACGGCCCCGGCGGCGCAGCGCAGCCACCTGCCGGTAGCTGTGTGCGGCCTCGCCCTCGGCCTCGGCGGTCCGTTCGGGCCCGTCGCCCTCCACCCACGCCTGTGGCCTGCCGCCGCCCGCCCACCACTCGTGCAGCAACTCGGCGACCTGCGGGAAGTCGTGGACGGGGTAGGACTCGTCGGTGGGGAACTCGGCCTCTTCCGGCGCCCGCTCCCCCACGTTGACCAGCACCCGCAGCCGGCCGCGTGCCCGCTCCCAGACGGAAATCGACGCGAACGCACCGCCCATCGCCTCGCAGGCGCCCCAGGCGGCCGCATGGGCTATGTCCCGGTGAGAGAGCGCGGCGGCGGCCTCCGGCTCGTCCTCGTCGTAGGGGTGCGGGCGGGCCGTGGCAGGCGCAGACGTCTGTGCGGCCGCCATGGCCTGGGACAGCCCCACGACGGCGCTGAGGCGCGCGTCCGCGTCCTCGCCACCCGCTCCTATTCCGCCCATACCGCCAAGATTAGGAGGCTTCGCCCCGTTCTGCCGCGCGGACCCCTAGGGAGAACCTCACTCTACGAAGAAAGCCGCAGTCTCGCCGGGGAATCACCACTGTCCTGGAGTGAGACCGCCTTAGTCACTTCCCCCGTACGCCCCTTGTCACTTCCCCGGCCAGTCGGGCTTCCGCTTCTCGTTGAACGCCGCCACGCCCTCCGCACGGTCGCCGGAGAAGGCGACGGTGCGCCAGGCGGCTTCCTCGACCTCCAGCCCGGCGCGCAGGTCCATGCCCCAACCGGTGCGCAGCGCCCGCTTGGCGGCCCGCAGCCCCACCGGTGAGTTCGCGGCGATGCGTGCGGCCAGCGCCAGCGCCTCGGCGCCGTCCTCGCCCTCAGCGGCCAGCAGGTCCACCATTCCGAGCCGGTGCGCCTCCCCGGCCTCGACCCGGCGCGCCGAGAAGATCAGCTCCGCCGCACGGGCCGCACCCACCCGGCGCGGCAGCAGCTGGGTGCCGCCCCCGCCGGGCACCACGCCGACCGACACCTCGGGCAGCCCCAGCACAGCCGTGGTGTCGGCGACGATCAGATCGCAGGAGAGCGCCAGTTCGTATCCGCCGCCCAGCGCATAGCCGTGCACTGCGGCGATGGTGGGCATCGGCAGCTCCAGCACCCCGCTGTAGGCGGCCCGGGCGTGCGGGCGCTGCGCGGCCAGCTCGGCGTCGCTGAGGGAGTTGCGCTCCTTGAGGTCGGCGCCCACGCAGAACGCGCGCTCGTGGGTGGAGGTCAGCACGGTGGCCCGTACGTCGCCGTCCCGTGCGAGCGCGGCACACGCGTCGGCGAGCGCGCCGGCGAACGCCGTCGACACAGCGTTCATGGCACCCTTCCGGTCCATCACCAGCTCAGCGACGTGCCCGTCCTTGCGGACCCGCACCCACTCCCCGAACGTCTGCTCGCTCTGTGCACTGTGATCCATGCGGAGCACGATAACGACGGTTAACCCTCTTGGGTACGGCGCCGCAGCAGCCACGGCTCGACCACGCCGAGCCCGCGCACCGGCCGCTGGTAGAGGGGCTGGAGCGCGAAGCGGTAGCCGGACAGGTCCTCGCTCTCCTTCTCCGACTCCGGAGCGGCGCCGGAGGCGGTCAGCTCGGCGCGGAAGGCGCCGTCCACCAGCACCGTGTCCTTGGGCGCTATCGAGGTGAGCCGGCTGGCGAGGTTGACCGTGTTGCCGAAGACGTCACCCATCCGGGTCGTCATCGTGCCGAACGCGATGCCGACCCGCAGCTCGGGCATCGTCTCGTCGTTCGCCATCGTCTCGATCAGCCGCAGCCCGATCTCCGCCGCGGTGCTCGCGTCCTCGGCGACGTAGAGGATCTCGTCACCGAGCGCCTTGATCAGCCGCCCGCCGTGCGCCGCGACCAGGTCGGCCGAGGTGGTCTCGAAGGCCTCCACCAGCTCGCCCAGTTCCTCGTCCTCCAGCCGCCGGGTCAGCCGGGTGAAGCCCACCAGGTCGGCGAAGCCGATCGCCTGCCGCCGGTTGACCATCTCCTCGTCGTCCTGTGCCTGTACGACCCGGCCCGTGGCGGCGGCCAGCTGCCGGCGCCACACATAGACCAGGAACTCCTCCAGCTCGGGGAGCAGCAACTGCACCAGCGGGAAAGTGACTTCGTTCCGCGTCATCCCCGGCTCGGGCGGCTCGGTCAGCCCCATCAGGAACGAGTCGATCTGCCAGTCGGCGAGCCGCGCCGTGGTCTGCCCCGTCGACCGGGCCACCTGCACCGCCATCGTCTCGCTCAGCAGCCCCGCCTCCACCAGCCCTGACAGCCGCCGCAGCGCCAGCACATCGGCCTCGGTCAGCGCGCGGGCCTGGCCCACGTCGGCGAAGCCCATCGCCCGCCAGAACCGCGACGCCAGCTCCATGGAGACCCCGGCGGCGCGGGCGGCCTGGAACGGCGTGTACTGGCGGTGGGAGCCGAGGATGAGCTCCTCGATCCGCAGCGCGCTGGGATCGGGCTCGTCCTCCGGGTCCCCGGCGTCCTCCGGATCCCCGGCCTCCTCCGGGTCCACCGCCGCCCCGTCGGCCGCCCCGCCGTCCGGCCGGCCGTCCGCAGCGCCGGAGGGGCCCGCAGCCGGGGCCGGTCCCGTGCCTGTGCCTGTGCCTGTGCCTGTGCCTGTGCCTGTGCCGCCTGTGCCCGGAGCCGCAGCCGGGGTGCCGGGGGCACCGTCCCCCGCGGGGTCGCCGACGGGATCCGGGGCGGCGGAACCAGCCGGACCAGCGGAACCGGCCGGGTCGGCGGCGTCGGCCGAGCCGGCGAGGCCGGGCGTTCCGCGGCCGTCGTCCCCGGCGCCGCTCGAGGCAGCGCCCGGGGCGGCCTCCGCGTCGGTCTCCGAGGCGCCCGTGGCCGGCGGGGGCCCGGCGGAGGAAGGCGCTCTGCGTTCGGGCATGCCCGGTTCGTCCACGGTCACCGCGGGCTCCCCGCACCCTCCGCGGCGTGGTGTCGCGGCCTTGCGTCGTCCCTGCGCACAGCCCTTCCGTTCCTCTTGCTCAACGTGCTCCGGGCCGGGACACCGCTGCCGGGTGGCACCCGATGTCACCGCCGATTGCCCACCATACGGCAGTTGTGCGGTACCTCACTCTCCCGTTGCGGGGCGCAGATGGACGATGTCACCGGCAGCGACCGGATGCTGTACGCCCTGTTCCGAAGCGATGATCAGCCGTCCGTCGCCGTCCACCGCGACGGCCTCCCCCACCAGCTCGTCTCCCCCGGGCAGCGTCGCCCGTACGGTCCTGCCGAGGGTCACGCAGCCCGCCGCGTACGTCTCCAGCAGGGTGCTGGCCGTGGGGTCGCCGTCCGCCGCCGTCCAGCGGGCGTACCAGTCCGCCAGCGCGCGCAGTACCGCGCGCAGCAGCGGGTCGCGGTCGGTGCCCCGGGCGCCCGCGAGGGCGAGGGAGCCGGCGGTGGGGACCGGCAGCTCGTCCTGGCGGAGGGTGACGTTGAGGCCGATGCCGAGGACGACGGAGTCGGCCCCTACGCGTTCCGCGAGGATGCCGCCGATCTTGCGTTCCCCGCCCTCGCCGGTGGTCAGCACGTCGTTGGGCCACTTCAGCCCGGTGTCGGCTCCCGCCGCACGGGCGAGCGCTCCCGCGGCGGCCACCCCGGCCAGCAGCGGGAGCCAGCCCCAGCGCTGCGGCGGAGGTTCGGGGCTCAGCAGCACCGAGAAGAAGAGGCCGGAGCGGGGCGGGGCCGTCCATGAGCGGTCGAGCCGGCCCTTGCCTGCCGTCTGCTCCTCCGCGATCAGGACGGCGCCGGGCGCTGCGTCGCCGCGCCGGGCCCGTTCGGCGAGCTCCGTGTTGGTCGAGCCGATGGACTCGGCCACCTCCAGCTGTGTCCACAGGGAGTCCCCGGTGACCAGCGCGCGGCGCAGGGCGGTCTCGTTGAGTGGCGGTCGGTCCAGGTCGGACCAGCGGTTGGGCGTCATGCCCGACAGGTTATGGACCCTCACGTGGCCGGTGTGCGCAAGCGGCAGTGTGGTCGCAGTGTGGTCAACGACGCACTCCGTAATGCGCAGGTCGCCGATAGCCTACGGGTCGGTAGCCAACCCGCGACGGTAAGGAGCCCTCCGAGATGTCCTCGCCCAGCCCCGACATCGACGACCTCGACATCCACACCACCGCGGGCAAACTCGCGGATTTCGAGCGCCGCACCAGCGAAGCCGTCCACGCGGGCTCCGAACGCGCTGTGGAGAAGCAGCACGCCAAGGGGAAGCTGACCGCGCGTGAGCGCATCGAGCTGCTCCTGGACGAGGGTTCGTTCACGGAGCTGGACGAGTTCGCACGGCACCGCTCCACCAACTTCGGCCTGGAGAAGAACCGTCCGTACGGGGACGGCGTGGTCACCGGTTACGGCACCGTCGACGGCCGCCCGGTGTGCGTCTTCTCGCAGGACTTCACCATCTTCGGCGGCGCCCTCGGCGAGGTCTACGGCGAGAAGATCGTGAAGGTCATGGACTTCGCGCTGAAGACCGGCTGCCCCGTCGTGGGCATCAACGACGGCGGTGGCGCCCGTATCCAGGAGGGGGTGGCGGCGCTCGGCCTGTTCGCGGAGATCTTCCGCCGGAACACCCATGCCTCCGGGGTCATCCCGCAGATCTCGCTGATCCTCGGCCCGTGCGCGGGCGGCGCCGTCTACTCGCCGGCCATCACGGACTTCACGGTGATGGTGGACCAGACCTCGCACATGTTCATCACGGGCCCCGACGTGATCAAGACGGTCACCGGGGAGGACGTCGGCTTCGAGGAGCTGGGCGGCGCGCGGACGCACAACGCGACCTCCGGCGTCGCCCACCACATGGCGGGGGACGAGAAGGACGCCATCGAGTATGTGAAGGCCCTGCTGTCCTACCTCCCCTCCAACAACCTCTCCGAGCCGCCGGGCTATCCGGAGGACGCCGACCTGGAGACCTCCGAGGAGGACCGGGAACTGGACGTCCTGATCCCGGACTCGGCCAACCAGCCCTACGACATGCACGCCGTCATCGAACATGTGCTGGACGACGGCGAGTTCCTGGAGACGCAGGCGCTGTTCGCGCCGAACATCGTCACCGGCTTCGGCCGTGTCGAGGGCCAGTCGGTGGGCGTGGTGGCCAACCAGCCGCTGCAGTTCGCCGGCTGTCTGAACATCGACGCGAGCGAGAAGGCCGCCCGCTTCGTCCGCACCTGCGACGCGTTCAACATCCCCGTCCTCACCTTCGTGGACGTGCCCGGCTTCCTGCCCGGTACGGACCAGGAGTACGACGGGATCATCCGGCGCGGCGCCAAGCTGATCTTCGCGTACGCGGAGGCGACGGTGCCGCTGATCACGGTGATCACGCGGAAGGCGTTCGGCGGCGCGTACGACGTGATGGGCTCCAAGCACCTGGGCGCCGACCTCAACTTCGCCTGGCCGACGGCGCAGATCGCGGTGATGGGCGCACAGGGCGCGGTCAACATCCTGCACCGCAAGAAGCTGGCCGCCGCCGGTACGCCCGAGGAGACCGAGGAGCTGCGCGCCCAGCTCACCCAGGAGTACGAGGACGCGCTGCTGAACCCGTATGTCGCGGCCGAGCGCGGCTATGTGGACGCGGTGATCCGCCCGGCCGAGACCCGCCGCCACATCACCCGCGGGCTGCGCACGCTGCGCACCAAGCGGGAGCAGCTCCCGCCGAAGAAGCACGGCAACATCCCGCTGTGAGGAGGCCGCGATGACGGAGTCCATCGAAACCGGGCCCGGAGACACCGCTCCGGCCGTGCCCGCCGAGCCGCCCATCCGCGTCGTACGGGGCAACCCGACGCCCGAGGAACTGGCGGCGGCGCTGGCGGTGGTGCGGGTCCGCGCCTCCGCCGCGGCGGAAGGAGAGCCGCAGCGCCCCGCGCCGAGCGCCTGGTCCGACCCGGCCCGCACCGTGCCGGGCCCGCTGCCGACGCCGGGTCCCGGCGCCTGGCGCCGCACGTTCTGGCCCGGCTGACCGGGCTCTTGCGGGGTGCGGGCGGCTGAGTACGCGTACTCAGGCGCCCGCACCGGCACGCGGCCACCATGGGCGGATGCTGTGGTCGGACCCCCGAGACGAACCGCCGCCGGAACTGAGCAGGACCCAGGAGCAGATGCACCGCCTCGGCTGGGTGCTGTTAGTGGTCACCGGGGTGGTGATGCTGCTGCTTCTGTCCGTCGCGTACTCGTGAGGGCCCGGGGACGGCCCGCGCGCCGACTCCTTACGATGGCGGCATGAACCCTCCGCGTCTCGTTCTGGCCTCCGCCTCCCCCGCCCGACTCGCGCTGCTGCGGCAGGCGGGAATGGCTCCGGAGGTCGTCGTCAGCGGCGTGGACGAGGACACGCTGAGCGCCCCGACCCCCTCCGCGCTGGCCAGGGTGCTGGCCGAGGCGAAGGCGACGGCGGTGGCCGCGCGGATGGAGGGCGCGGACGCGCTGGTCGTCGGCTGTGACTCGGTGCTGGAGCTGGACGGGCGTCCGCTGGGCAAGCCGGCGGACGCCGAGGAGGCGACGGCGCGCTGGAAGGACATGCGGGGCCGCTCCGGCGTGCTGCACACCGGGCACTGCGTCATCGACACCCGCGTCCCGGGCGAGGAGGGGCGCCGCTCGGTGACGGCGTCCACGACGGTGCACTTCGGCAGGCCGACGGACGAGGAGATCGCGGCCTACGTCGCCAGCGGCGAACCGCTGCACGTGGCCGGGGCTTTCACGCTGGACGGCCGCTCGGGTCCGTTCGTCGACGGTATCGAGGGCGACCACGGCAATGTGCTGGGCCTGTCGCTGCCCACGCTGCGCAGGCTGCTGCGCGAGCTGGGCATCGCCGTCACGGACCTGTGGGCTCCGCGCTGATCCCGGAGCCGTCGCCGGGCCGACCGGCACCAGGCGCCGGCTGTGCCGGGGCTTCCATGGCCTCGCCGTACCAGGTCAACGACCAGACGAGCAGCCCGAGGACGCCCATCATCACCAGGAAGGCCAGCCAGCCGACCAGGCCGACCGAGAAGGCACCGAGCACCCCGTGCACCACCGCACAGCTGATCAGCACGATGCGCAGGAAGCCGCGCGGCGGCACATCGCGCACCGCCGTACGGACCAGGATCAGCGCGCAGCCGAGCACATAGCCGCCCACGAGCACGGCACCGATCACCGCCGAAACCGTCATCGCACGCGGGTCGATGCCCGCCAGCGACATCTGCTGAGCGTCGGCGACCTTGCCCAGGAAGAGATTGAGTCCCACGAGCATGGCTGCTTCCATCGCCAGCACCGCCGCGGTGACCGCGGCCACCGCCCGTCTGCGCCCCGCCACTTGGCCACCTCTTCCGTTGCCCTTGCTGCGTCGTTCGCTCTGTCGTCACTCCAGGTACGTGCTCTTGGCAGGGCGAACGCTACTCACGGGTACAAGCCAGGGCAAGGGAAAGGACGCACAGCAAAATTTCCCTCTCCGAGTCGTAGGGACTCCACAAAGACCGGCGCGCTCAGCGCACGACTCCGACAGAGAGCTAGCCCACATGCCTGAGGCACACAATCCTGCGCCGAATGCGGCGTACCGTGGGACAACAAGGGGAGATCCGGTTCTGCGCGACCCGCGGGTGACACTCCGTGTGGGCAAGCTCACCCCCCTTGGCGGCTCGGCGTCAGGTGTCGCCTGTACCTAAACTCAGCTTGTTTCAAGGAGGGAGCCATCGTGCGCAAGGTGCTCATCGCCAACCGCGGCGAAATCGCCGTCCGCGTCGCCCGCGCGTGCCGGGACGCGGGAATCGCGAGCGTCGCCGTCTATGCCGAGCCGGACCGGGACGCCCTGCACGTCCGCGTGGCCGACGAGGCATTCGCCCTGGGCGGTGACACCCCGGCGGGAAGCTATCTGGATGTCACCAAAGTACTGAAGGCCGCCGCCGATTCGGGGGCCGACGCCGTACATCCGGGCTACGGATTCCTCTCCGAGAACGCCGACTTCGCACAGGCCGTCATCGACGCGGGCCTCAACTGGATGGGCCCGCCCCCGCAGGCCATCCGCGACCTGGGCGACAAGGTCGCAGCGCGGCACATCGCACAGCGCGCCGGCGCCCCCCTCGTCGCGGGCACCAAGGACCCGGTCTCCGGCGCCGAGGAGGTCGTCGCCTTCGCCGAGGAGCACGGCCTGCCCATCGCCATCAAGGCCGCCTTCGGCGGTGGCGGACGCGGCCTGAAGGTCGCCCGTACGCTGGAGGAGGTCCCCGAGCTGTACGACTCGGCGGTGCGCGAGGCCGTGGCCGCTTTCGGCCGCGGCGAGTGCTTCGTCGAGCGCTATCTGGACCGGCCCCGGCACGTGGAGACCCAGTGCCTGGCCGACAAGCACGGCAACGTGGTCGTCGTCTCCACCCGTGACTGCTCCCTCCAGCGCCGCCACCAGAAGCTGGTCGAGGAGGCCCCGGCGCCGTATCTGACGGACGAGCAGAACGCCGAGCTCTACCGCGCCTCCAAGGCCATCCTGCGCGAGGCCGGCTACGAGGGCGCGGGCACCTGCGAGTTCCTCGTCGGCCAGGACGGCACCATCTCCTTCCTGGAGGTCAACACCCGCCTCCAGGTCGAGCACCCGGTGACCGAGGAGGTCACCGGCATCGACCTGGTCCGGGAGATGTTCCGGATCGCCGACGGGGAGGAACTGGGCTACGAGGACCCCCCGTTGCGCGGTCACTCCTTCGAGTTCCGTATCAACGGCGAGGACCCGGGCCGCAACTTCCTCCCGGCCCCCGGCACGGTCACCACCTTCGCGCCGCCCTCAGGACCCGGCGTCCGGCTCGACGCGGGCGTCGAGTCCGGCTCGGTGATCGGCCCGGCGTGGGACTCGCTGCTGGCCAAGCTCATCGTCTCCGGCGCCACCCGGCAGCAGGCCCTGCAGCGGGCCGCGCGGGCGCTGGACGAGTTCGAGGTGACCGGCATGGCCACCGCGATCCCCTTCCACCGCACGGTGGTAAGGGACGCCGCCTTCGCGCCCGAGGTGAACGGCCGTGAGGGCGAGCCGTTCGACGTCCACACCCGGTGGATCGAGACGGAGTTCGTCAACGACATCAAGCCGTTCGCCGCTCCCGCCGCCGGGGAGACCGACGAGGAGGAGGGCGCGGGGCGCGAGACCGTCGTCGTCGAGGTCGGCGGCAAGCGGCTGGAGGTCTCCCTCCCCTCCTCGCTGGGCATGCCGCTGGCGCGCGCAGCCGTCGAGGGCGGCGCCCGCAAGCCGCGGCGCAAGGCCGCCAAGAAGTCCGGCACCGCCGTCTCCGGCGATGCGCTGGCCTCCCCCATGCAGGGCACCATCGTCAAGGTCGCCGTCGAGGAGGGCCAGCAGGTCGAGGAGGGCGAACTCATCATCGTCCTGGAGGCGATGAAGATGGAGCAGCCGCTGAACGCGCACCGCGCCGGCACGGTGAAGGACCTCCGGGCGGAGATCGGTGCCTCGGTGACGTCCGGCGCCGTCATCTGCGAGATCAAGGACTGAGATCGAGGACTGACGCCTCAGCGGCGGGCCCGGACGGTGAGCCTCCCTTCGGGGTCCGTTTCCACGCGGACCCCGAACGGCTCGCTGACCCGGTCCAGGGTTGCCCGCAGCCACTCGGTGTCCGCGGGCGAGGCCCGCACGAGGCGCATCCGGCGCGCCTGGAAGGGGATCAGCCGCACGTCGGACGCCAGCCCGGTGTCCGTATCGAGCGTGACGGCGTGCAGCAGGCGCAGATCGTCGCGGAACTCGGCGAAGCCGCTGATGCCCTCGTAGTCGTCGATGAAGTCCCCGCAGCCGTAGAGGACGAGCCTGCCCCGGTAGAGCTCGACGGGGCGCGGGTGGTGCGAGGAGTGGCCGTGTACCAGGTCCAGGCCGCTGTCGATCAGCGCGTGCGCGAACCGCACCTGCTCGGGCGGTACGTCGTAACCCCAGTTCGAGCCCCAGTGGACCGAGGCGGCGGCGAGGTCGCCCGGGCGTCTCAACTCGGCCACCAAGGCGCCGACTTCCTCGGCTTCCGCCGTCGCCGACTCCCGGACGAGGTGGACGCCCGGCCGCTCGTCCGTCGCGGCCCAGTGCGCGGGGATGCCGCTGGAGGGCGAACCCATGGATACGACGAGCAGTCGCCCGCCGCCCGCGCCGAGCGGCGCCGACACCGGCGTCCGGGCCTCGGTCAGATTCCGGCCCGCTCCCGCTGTCCGCAGCCCGGCCTCCGCGAGGGTGTCCAGCGTCTCCAGCAGCCCGCTGACGCCGAAGTCCAGCACGTGGTTGTTGGCCAGTACGGTCACCTCGGGCCGGGCGACGCCGAGGGCCGCCACGTTCGCGGGGCTCATCCGGTAGTGCACGTCCTTGCACGGGGCGAAGTCACCGCTGCGCGTGACGCTGGTCTCCAGATTGCAGATCCTCGCGCCGGGGGCCAGCTCGTCCAGCGTGCGCAGGGTCTCGCCCCAGGGCCAGGGGAAGTCGACGGGGTGCGGGACCGGCCCGTTCGCCGTCCGTGCGAGTGCGACGTAGTCCCGCGCATCCCGCATGCACGGTTCCTCGAGCAGGGGGCTGCCGGGGTGCGGCAGGATCTGATCGACGCCGCGCCCCAGCATGACGTCACCGGTCAGGGCAACCGTCACCGCGTTCCCGGACACGTATTCCACGGTAGTGGTTCGGTGTCCGGGGAGGGGCTGCCCCTGTCCGATGTCTGCGGGCTGCGGGTGATCTGTGGTGTGGGGGCACCCCCTGCTCGAAGAGCTGGGGGGGGGAGCCGTTCCCCGCGCCCCTTACGGGGCGCGTCTCCCCTCCGTCGCTTGCCGGCCCCCATGTGGCGTGAACAAGACCGGCCTGAGAGCGCCTAACGGCGCCTGGGCGCCAGGTCCGCCACCCGGGGCGGGCCAGCGGGGGCCGAGCGGAGATGACCGGGGCTCCCCTGATGCGCGCTCCCACCCTGGGCGGCGGCCCGCCGCGGGGTGGGCATGGGGACCTCGGAGCGCCCCCTCTCGGGGGCAGCGGGCGAGGTGCCGGCGACGGCGATCTGGACGCCGCGATCGGCGAGCGCCTGCAACTCCGTCTCCGCACGGTCGTCGTGCGGCGGCGGCTCGTCCGTCACCAGGCGGGTGATCACATCGGTGGGCACCGTCTGGAACATGGTGTCGGTCCCCAGCTTGGTGTGGTCGGCCAGGACCACCACCTCGCCGGCCGCCTGCACCAGCGCCCGGTCCACGCTCGCGGAGAGCATGTTGGAGGTGGACAGCCCGCGCTCGGCCGTCAGCCCGCTGCCGGAGAGGAAGGCGCGGGAGACCCGCAGGCCCTGGAGTGACTGCTCGGCGCCGCTGCCGACCAGGGCGTAGTTGGAGCCGCGCAGGGTGCCGCCGGTCATCACCACTTCCACCCGGTTGGCGTGCGCCAACGCCTGCGCCACCAGCAGCGAGTTGGTGACGACGGTCAGGCCCGGCACTCTGGCCAGCCGCCGCGCGAGTTCCTGCGTCGTCGTTCCGGCTCCGACGACGACGGCCTCGCCCTCCGAGACGAGACCCGCGGCGAGGTCGGCGATGGCCGTCTTCTCCGCGGTGGCCAGGTGGGATTTCTGGGGGAAGCCGGACTCCCGGGTGAATCCCCCCGGCAGTACGGCCCCGCCGTGACGGCGGTCGAGGAGTCCTTCGGCCTCCAGCGCCCGCACGTCACGGCGTACGGTCACTTCGGAGGTCTGGACGACGCGGGCCAGCTCGCGGAGGGAGACCGCTCCGTTAGCTCGCACCATTTCGAGGATCAATTGACGACGTTCCGCAGCGAACACGGAACTGACAGTAACGCCAACGACCGTCTACGTTCAGCACTATGCGTCGATTAACCGAAGTTGTTCGTATGGCGGCACCGAACGTGGTATAGGGGATCAGTTCGGGACCGATCCGGTGCGGCTTCGCCCCCGCCCAGTGCCGTCACGTGGAGTCAGTGGGGTTCGGCCAGCTTGCGGGTGTGCAGCTGACGGGCGACCTCGGCGATCGAGCCCGTGAGCGAGGGGTAGACGGTGAAGGTGTTCGCGATCTGCTCGACGGTCAGATTGTTGTCGACGGCGATCGCGATGGGATGGATCAGCTCGCTGGCCCGCGGCGCGACGACCACACCGCCGACGACGATCCCGGTGCCGGGGCGGCAGAACAGCTTCACGAAACCGTCCCTGATGCCCTGCATCTTGGCCCGCGGGTTGCGCAGCAGCGGCAGCTTGACGACCCGCGCCTCTATGGCGCCCTTGTCGACGTCCGCCTGGGAGTAGCCGACGGTCGCGATCTCCGGGTCGGTGAAGACGTTCGCGGAGACGGTCTTGAGGTCGAGCGGGTTCACCGTGTCGCCGAGGAAGTGGTACATCGCGATCCGGCCCTGCATGGCGGCGACGGAGGCGAGCGCGAGAACGCCGGTGCAGTCGCCGGCGGCGTAGACGCCGGGCGCCGAGGTGCGGGAGACCTTGTCGGTCCAGATGTGGCCCGACTCCTTGAGCCGGACGCCCGCCTCCTCCAGGCCCATGTCCGCGGTGTTCGGGATGGCGCCGACCGCCACCAGGCAGTGCGTGCCGGTGATCGTACGGCCGTCCTGGAGCGTGACCTCCACCCGGTCGTCGTCCGTCAGCTTGGCGGAGGCGGCCCGGGAGCGGCTCATCACGTTCATTCCGCGGCGCCGGAAGACGTCCTCCAGAACGGCGGCGGCGTCCGGGTCCTCGCCGGGCAGCACCCGGTCGCGGGACGAGACGAGGGTGACCTGCGAGCCCAGCGCCTGGTAGGCGCCGGCGAACTCGGCACCCGTCACGCCCGAGCCGATGACGATAAGTTCCTCGGGCTGCTCGGTGAGGTCGTAGAGCTGCGTCCAGTTCAGGATGCGCTCGCCGTCCGGGCGCGCGTCGGGGATCTCGCGCGGGTGGCCGCCGGTGGCGATCAGCACGGCGTCCGCGGTGAGCTGCTCCTGGCTGCCGTCCGCTGCCGTGACGGTCACGACGCGGGAGCCGTCGGCCGCCTGGCCGGGCTCGAGGCGGCCACGGCCCCGCACCACGCGGCCTCCCGCACGGGTGACGGAGGCGGTGATGTCGTGCGACTGGGCGAGGGCCAGGCGCTTGACGCGGCGGTTGACCTTGCGGATGTCGACGCCCACGACGCGGGCCGGGTCGTCGGGGTCGTGCGTGGTGTCCTCGACCCGGATGCCGAGCTCTTCGTACGAGGAGTCGAAGTTGGTCATCACCTCGGCGGTGGCGATGAGCGTCTTGGACGGTACGCAGTCGGTGAGCACCGAGGCGCCGCCGAGGCCGTCGCAGTCGACGACGGAGACTTCCGCGCCGAGCTGCGCTGCCACCAGGGCTGCTTCGTATCCGCCAGGGCCGCCACCGATGATCACGATCCGAGTCACATGCCCCATTGTCCCGCACGCGGTACCGGCGCGGCGCGGTGGGGGGCTCCCTCGCCGCGGAACCTTCCGGGGTGAGGGGCGCCGTTACTCTCGAAGGATGTCGCTCTACGCCGCGTACGCCGGCAATCTCGACGCCCGTCTGATGGCGCGCCGCGCTCCGCACTCTCCGCTGCGGGGCACCGGCTGGCTCACGGACTGGCGGCTCACTTTCGGGGGTGAGCACATGGGATGGGACGGGGCGCTGGCCACGATCGTGGAGGCGCCGCGCTGTCAGACCTTTGTGGCGCTGTACGACATCGCGCCGATGGACGAGGACTCCGTGGACCGCTGGGAGGGCGTCGGGCTGGACATATACCGGCGGATGCGGGTGCGGGTGCACACGTTGGAGGGCGAGGAGCCCGCGTGGTGTTTCGTCCTCAACGGCTATGAGGGCGGTCTGCCCTCGGCCCGCTACCTGGGGGATGTCGCGGACGCCGCGGAGTCGGCGGGGGCGCCGCACGACTATGTGATGGAGCTCCGCAAACGGCCGTGCTGAGGGTGCCTCGCTTGTGGTGAGGGGGTGCCCCTTGCTGTCCGTTGCGGGCTGCGGGTGCGTTTTGGGTTGCTCGCGCAGTTCCCCGCGCCCCTGAATTGCTCTCCGCGAAGCTTGGGCAGTCTGCTCCCCCAGCCTCCGGCCGGGTGGTGCCCCCGGGGCGCAGGGTGGGCAAGCGCAGCCCCCTATGCGGGGTACGCGGAATGAGACCTGGCAGAAGGCACCGCCCCACAGGCATAGCGGCCGTGTCTTCGTCCGGACCTGCACATCAGTTGCGCCCTACGTCTACGCGCGTAGGCGATAACGGGCTACCCTCGTCGCGTGAACGCTTCTGCCACTACGCACATCGCCGACGACCCCTACCGCTCCGCCGAGGAGGCCGCCGCCAAGCTGCGGGCCCTGACCGGCGAGGACAGCCACGACGTGGCCCTCGTCATGGGCTCCGGCTGGGTGCCCGCGGCCGACACGCTCGGAGTGGCCGACCACGAGCTCGCGGTCACCGAGCTGCCGGGGTTCCCGCCCCCGACCGCCGCCGGCCACGCCGGCAAGATCCGCTCGCACCGGGTGGGCGACAAGCGCGCACTCGTCTTCCTCGGCCGTACGCACGCGTACGAGGGCCGCGGTGTCGCGGCCGTCGCGCACGGGGTGCGTACGGCCGTGGCGGCGGGCTGCAAGACCGTCGTCCTCACCAACGGCTGCGGTGGGCTGCGGCCGGGCATGCGGCCGGGTCAGCCGGTCCTCATCAGTGACCACATCAACCTCACCGCCACCTCCCCCATCGTCGGGGCCAACTTCGTCGACCTCACCGATCTGTACTCGCCGCGGCTGCGCGCGCTGTGCAAGGAGATCGACCCGACGCTGGAAGAGGGCGTCTACGTCCAGCTCCCCGGGCCGCACTACGAGACACCGGCCGAGATCGGCTTCGTCCGCACCATCGGCGGCGACCTCGTGGGCATGTCCACCGTCCTGGAAGCCATCGCCGCACGTGAGGCCGGGGCCGAGGTGCTCGGCGTCTCGCTGGTGACCAACCTGGCCGCAGGGATGACGGGCGAGCCCCTCAACCACGAAGAGGTCCTGCAGGCGGGCCGGGACTCGGCGGTGCGCATGGGCACGCTGCTCGGCGAGGTGCTGAAGCGGATCTGAGCCCTCCGCGTCACCCTCTGTGACGGCCAGAGATCGGATACTCCCACCCCATGGCTCTCCAGCCCACCGTGAAAGGCAGGACCAAGAAGATGAGCGACGGCCTGCGGGACGACGACGCGCTGCTCGCCCGGGCCCGCGACTGGCTGGCCGAGGACCCGGACCCGGAGACCCGCGAGGAGCTCGCCAAGCTGGTCGAGGCCCGCGATGTGGCCGAGCTGCGGGACCGGTTCTCCGGCACCCTCCAGTTCGGCACGGCCGGACTCCGCGGCGAACTGGGCGCGGGTCCGATGCGGATGAACCGGGCCGTCGTCATTCGCGCGGCGGCCGGGATCGCCGCGTATCTGCGGGCGCACGCGGGGGACGGGGACCGGCCGCTGGTGGTGATCGGGTACGACGCGCGGCACAAGAGCGCCGACTTCGCGCGGGACACCGCGGCCGTGATGGTCGGCGCCGGGCTGCGCGCCGCGACGCTGCCCGAGCCGCTGCCCACCCCCGTGCTGGCGTTCGCCGTACGGCATCTGGGCGCCGCCGCCGGGATCATGGTCACCGCCAGCCACAACCCGCCGCGCGACAACGGCTACAAGGTCTATCTGGACGACGGCCTGCAGATCGTGCCGCCGGCCGACGGACAGATCGCGGACCTGATCTCGTCCGTGGGGCCGCTGGGCGGTGTCCCCCGCCCCGGCTCCGGCTGGCAGGTGCTCGGCGACGACGTACGGGACGCCTATCTCGCGCGTACCGCCGCCGTCCTCACCGAGGGCTGGCCGCGCGACGTGCGGGTCGTGCACACCGCGATGCACGGGGTCGGGCACCGCACGGCGCAGCTCGCCTTCGCGCGTGCGGGCTTCCCCGGGCTCGTCCCGGTGCCGGAACAGGCCGAGCCCGACCCGGACTTCCCGACCGTCGCGTTCCCCAACCCGGAGGAGCCCGGCGCGATGGACCGCGCGTTCGCGACCGCGCGCGCCTGGGAGGCCGAGCACGGCGAGCGCCCCGACGTGATCATCGCCAACGACCCGGACGCGGACCGCTGCGCCGTCGCCGTACCGGACGCGCGAGCCGGGGCCGGCTGGCGGATGCTCCGCGGCGACCAGGTGGGCGCGCTGCTGGCAGCGCACCTGATCGGCAAGCACGCCGAGGGGACCTTCGCGACGACCATCGTCTCCTCCTCGCTGCTCTCCCGGATCGCCGAGTCCGCGCGGCTGCCGTACACCGAGACGCTGACCGGCTTCAAATGGCTGGCCCGGGTGGACGGGCTGCGCTACGGCTACGAGGAGGCGCTGGGCTACTGCGTCGACCCGGAGGGCGTACGCGACAAGGACGGCATCACGGCGGCGCTGCTCGTCGCCGAACTGGCCGCCGGGCTGAAGCAGGCCGGGCGCACGCTGACGGATCTGCTGGACGACCTCGACGTCGAGCACGGCGTCCACGCCACCGACCAGCTGTCGGTGCGGGTGGCCGACCTGTCGCTGATCGCCTCCGGAATGCGGCGGCTGCGCGCCGAACCGCCGGCCGCACTGGGCGGACTGGCCGTGGCGCAGGCCGACGACCTGAACCAGGGCAGCGAGCTCCTTCCCCCGACGGACGGGCTGCGCTACCGGCTGGCGGGCGCCGACGGTGTCGAGGGCGGACGCGTCGTCGTCCGGCCCAGCGGCACGGAGCCGAAGCTCAAGTGCTATCTCGAGGTCGTCGTCCCGGTCGGGGATTCCGCGGAGCTGCCCGGCGCACGGGAGCGCGCCGCTGGCGTACTGGAACAGCTCAAGGCCGACCTGAAGCAGGCGACGGGGCTCTGAGCCCGGGCGGCCAGGGGCGGCTGTTCCGCGCCTCCGGAATAGCCGCCCCCTTCGCGTAGGTTCCCCGAGCAGCCCCGTAAGAGCTCCAGGTGGGAGACCGACGACATGTGGCACGGTGACCAGCTCGACCTCGACGCCTATCTCTCCCGGCTGGGATACGAGGGGGAGCGCGTCCCCGCGCTGGAGACGTTGCGCGCGCTGCAGCGGGCGCATGTGCTGTCGGTGCGCTGGGACAATCTGGACAGTTTTCTGTATCGGTCGGTCTCGCTGGAGTTGGCGGATCTGGAGGAGAAGCTGATCCGCCGTGGGCGGGGCGGTTACTGCTATGAGCACGTCACGCTGTACGCGGCGGCGCTGGAGCGGCTGGGTTTCCGGTTCACCGCGGTGAGCGGGCGGGTGCAGCTGGGTGCGGAGAAGATCCTTCCGGCGACGCATGCGATGCTGCTCGTCGATCTCGGCGGGCGGCGCTGGCTGAGCGATGTCGGCTTCGGCATCAGTCCGCTCGCCCCGATCGAGCTGGTGGACGGCAACGAGGTGACGATCGAGGGCCGGCCGTTCCTGCTGCGCCGTACGGAGATCACGCCGGGCGCTGACGGCTGGGCGCTGCACCAGCCGGACGGCCATGGCGGCTGGATGGTGCGGCACAACTTCACCGAGAACCCGCAGTATCCGGTGGACTACGCGCTCGGCAACCACTTCATCGCCACCAGTGGCCACTCCCCCTTCAACCGCCGCCCGTTCCTCCAGCGCATCCGCGCCGACCGCACCGACCAGCTCGACGGACTCATCTGGACGACGACGGCGGCGGACAGTACGGAGCCCGAGCCCGACGAGCAGCGCACCGTGGAGCCGCACGAGCTGCCCAAGCTGCTGTCGGACACGTTCGGGGTGGAACTGTCGTCGCAGGAGGCGGAGTTGCTGGTCGAGCGGACCCGGGAGGGGTCGGCTCAGCCGTCGTGACCGAATGCCGAGGAGGCTGTCGCCGCAGTGGGTTCTGCGGCGGCAGCCTCCTGTCGCAGCGTCAGGTGAGGATCAGCACTTCGCGCTGTAGGGCAGGTTGGCGCGCTTGTCGCCCTTGAAGTAGATGGCGCTGGAGTAGCCCCACTTCTTGGCGGCCTTGTTGTACGCCTTGATCCAGATGTTGTTCGTGTAGCCCTCAGCGGTGACGGTGTCGCCGTAGATCCAGCACTGTGCCTGGTGCGGGTTGTCGCCCGTCCCCAGGGTCCCGATCAGCGAGGACGAGGTGTGCGGACCTGTGCGGTGGTTGACCCTCGCCCAGACGTTGACCGTGTAGGTCGCCACCGTCGCCGACGGTGCCGGAGCACCGGCCACCCCGCGGCTCGAACTCACCGCCGAGTCCCCGGACGACTGCGGTGCTGCGGTCGCGGTCCCGGCCGCCGTCACCGTCAGCGCGCCGGTCAGGAGCGCGCCGCCCACGAGCAGTGCGCGGGACCCTTTGAGCACGTTCTTCATTTGGTTTTCCCCCCGAAGTGAATCAGTCCCGCCCCCCGGCGGGAGCTGTGTGACCACAGGTTGCCGCGGTCACCGGACGTCCACAGCTTCTACGCCAGACACGTGGCAGCCCAGACCAAATGGGCGGATGGACCGATTCCTCCCGACTGAACGGCCGAATATCGCCCGCTGTCGTAGGACAAGGAGGGCATTCCGGGTGCGTCAGCTCGTCGCCAGCAGTACGGCAAGGAGGACGGCGCCCGCCACGGCCGGGGCGATGACCTCGAACGACCAGCGGACTGCGACCTCGCCCTGGGCCTCCTCCTCGCCCCCGTGCGTCTCCAGCAGCTCGCGGAGCTCGTCCACGGACTGGTCTGAGGGGGCCCGCTTCTCCCGCAGTTCCGACTCGTCCGGGGCGAGGTCCGGCACACCGCGCCCGCCGAACAGTCCGCCGGGCCCGGTGGCGGGCGGGCGGCCCGAGGCGATCCGCTCGTTGTGCCGGGTCGCCTTCTTCCGGGCCCGCAGCGAGACGGGGATGGCCCAGAGCTGGTACTTCGTGCCGTTCGCCACGAACTCGCTGGAGTAGCCTGCGCGTACCGTCTCCACGGCCCCCCACGGCGCCTCGATGGTCCGGAAGGGGTTGCGCACCCGCATCCGCTGCTCCCCCGCGAAGACGGCGGGGCGCAGGGTGAAGGCGACGACGAGCGGCACGGCGAACAGCAGCCCGGCCAGCGCGAGCCACGGGGTGCGGCCCTCGCCGCCGAGGATCGCGTCGATCGACAGCCACAGCCCGATGGCCAGCATGGCGATGCCGCCTGCCATGGCGGCGGCCGAGCGGTAGACGCGGTCCGGAAACGCCTGGGCAGCGTTTTCGGGCGCCTCGCCGGATCCGGTTCCGGATCCGGTTCCGTTTCCCGGTCCGCCACCGGCGTCGTTTCCGGCCCCCTCGCCCTGGTCCTTCTCCTCGCTCGTCATGCGAACGATTGTGCCGGACCGTCCGTATGACGGACGTTGCGGTACGGCATCGAAGGCGCCGGCGTGCTCCGCGTCAGAGCGGGGCGAGGACGCAGAACTCGTTGCCCTCCGGGTCGGAGAGGACCGTCCACGGCACATCGCCCTGGCCGATGTCGAGATCGGTGGCGCCGAGCGCCCGCAGCCGGTCCACCTCCGCCTCCTTGTCGTCTCCGGGATACGGCCGGAGGTCGAGATGGATGCGGTTCCACCCCGTCTTCACGTCGGGCGTGCGGAGGAACTCGAGATACGGCCCGACGCCGTCGGCGGAGCGCAGCACCGCCCGGTCGTCGGTCACCTCGTGCAGGGTCCAGTCGATCGCCTCGTCCCAGAACCGGGCCATGGCCCGCGGGTCCGCGCAGTCGACCACCACCGCGGCCACCGGCCCGGTGTCCCGGTAGATCTCCCGGGGCTCCAGCACACAGAACTCGTTGCCCTCCGGGTCGGCGAGGACCGTCCAGGGCACGTCGCCCTGGCCCACGTCCGCGGGGGTCGCTCCGAGGGCCTGGAGGCGCGCGACCAGGTCTGCCTGATGGGCCGCCGAGGTGGTGGCGAGGTCGATGTGGAGGCGGTTCTTCACCGTTTTGGGGTCGGGTGTACGGAGGATGTCGATGCAGATCGCGCTGGGGTCGGGGTAGGGGACGCCTTTGGGCTCCAGATTGGTGACGCCGGGCTCCTCGCTGCTGATCCCCCAGTCCAGCACCTCGGCCCAGAACTGGCCGACCGTGGAGTCGTCCAGAGCCTTCATCGCAATTTGTACGGGACGCGTCGCCATGCGGCTGATCCTATGCCGATGACCTTCAGCTCAACCCTCAGTTTTCCGACGGGATGCTCAGTGGCGGTCAAGTCGAACAGAGGAAGGGTATGGCCCTTGCTGACCACAGCTGTCATACGGGCGGAGGGTACGCATGGAAGCGGCCAACCTGGCATCGATCGTCACGCAGATGATCACCGCCCTGGCAACCGGGGCAGGCACCAGTGTGGGAACGGCAGCCGGTGAGGAGGTATCCCGGCTGGTCCGGGACCGGCTCGGCGGATCTCAGGAAGGCCGTACGGTACTGGCGCAGCTCGATCAGGAGCCTGGATCAACTGAAGCGGAAAGCCAGGTGCGGACGGTCCTGACGAGGGTTCTCGCCGACGATCCAGACTTTGCGACACGGCTGGAAACCGCTGCGACGCAGAGCACGCTCCATGCAGGCAGGGACATGACCGTACAGACGGTCAGCGTCAGCAGCAGCACCGTGAAGGGCACCATCAACATCGGTCCATTGACGATCACGAAGTCACGTGGCGCATACCTTGCTCTTGGCGCTGCCGTCATCGTGCTGGCCTTATTACTTGCCTTGGGTACATATGGCACGGTGCAAGTGATCAGCACCGACAACTCACCAGCCACGCCGTCCACCGACTCGACCACTACCCCGCACACCGGAAACGTGCCCAAACTAAAGCCGATCACGACCAGAAACGTCGCGAAGGCGGTCATGCCGGACCAGTCCGCCCTGCCTGCCGGCTGGTCGGCAGCCGGCGAACCCGATGTGGTTACGGCAAGCGAGGCAAGGTATCCGGTTGATCCGGGCGACCCGCCGCTCGAAGGCGGCATAGAACTCACAGGGCCTGACTACGGCATCACTCTGGAAATGGACTTCTTCGAGAGCGCGGCCTCAGCCTCGAAGAGATTCAACCGCTCCGACATCCTTGCGGGATGGGACATCGATCAGGACATCGAGTCTCTAGCCATGCCGAAAATCGGTGACGAGAGCATGGCCTTCATCGACTACACCCCCTCCGGCCACGTGGTGGGGATGGTCGTTGCGGCCAGGATCGGCACCGTCGTGTGCCAATTGGGGGCGACCGACACTGCCAAGCCCGCCGACACCGCCGACGAGGTCTTCGCCTTCACCCGGATGTGTATCCAACGCGCCAAACAGGGGCAGCAGGGCAGGACGCCGGATGCGGTCGTGGAAACAGGCTAGATGAATCGCTGGTGCCGACGAGTTGAAGCGGACATGCGACGCAGCGTTCACGGCCTGGTCCCGTATGAGAGACCGTGCTGGCCGCGTGAACCCTTTATCCCACCTCGGCTGCGTTCCGCGCACGTCCGGCGTGGGCGCCGTTCTGCCGCCGTCGCCGGGGGATGCGTTTGGGGAACCGACCAGTCGGTATGTCGGAGGGGCCTGCCCCACCGGGTTCCCCACCCGGCCGGGGCAGGCCCGCGAGCGCGGGGCTCAGGTCGATGTCCTCACTGACGGAGAGCGCCTCCCAGCAGTAGTCGCCGTACATGTCGTCGCCGAAGGCCGCCGCGAGCGCGGTGCGCGGCCCGAGCCTGCGCAGCGCGGTCGCCATGTCGGCCACTCCCCCGGGGCTGGAGCCCACGCCGCAGGCCCAGGTCTCGGTGCCCCGCAGGCCGGGGGCTGTCTATGGGGTGACAGTCACTACGCGCGTAGATATGGTGCCCTGGTGACCATGTCTACCGATGCGGCCCCTCGCGACGCCGGGAGGGGCTCCCTCTCCGATGTCGTGACTTCCGACGCCGCTCTCCGTCGCTTTCTGCAGGGGCTCCCGGGTGTCGACGCGGTCGGGCTGGAGGCCCGGGCCGCCGCGCTGGGGACCCGTTCCATCAAGACGACCGCCAAGGCGTACGCGATCGATCTGGCGATCTCGATGATCGACCTGACGACGCTGGAAGGCGCCGATACGCCGGGCAAGGTGCGGTCCCTGTGCGCGAAGGGGGCGAACCCCGACCCGGGTGACCGGTCGGCGCCCCGGGTCGCGGCCATCTGTGTGTACCCGGATATGGCCCGCGTTGCGAAGGAAGCGCTGGCGGAGCTGGGGGCCGGCGAGATCAATGTGGCGTCCGTGGCGACCGCGTTCCCGGCCGGGCGGGCCGCGATGCCGGTCAAGCTGGCCGATACGCGGGAGGCGGTTGCCGCCGGGGCCGACGAGATCGACATGGTGATCGACCGGGGGGCCTTTCTCGCCGGGCGGTACCTGCAGGTCTTCGAGGAGATCCGAGAGGTGAAGGCCGCCTGCGGTGGGGCTCATCTGAAGGTGATCTTCGAGAACGGGGAGCTGGCCACCTACGACAACATCCGGCGGGCCTCCTGGCTGGCCATGCTCGCCGGGGCCGACTTCATCAAGACCTCGACGGGGAAGGTCGGCGTCAACGCGACGCCGCCGAACACGTTGCTGATGCTGGAGGCCGTACGGGACTTCCGGGCCGCGACGGGGCGTCAGGTGGGGGTCAAGCCCGCGGGTGGGATCCGCACGGCCAAGGACGCGGTGAAGTACCTGGTGCTGGTGAACGAGACGCTGGGCGATGACTGGCTGAGCCCCGACTGGTTCAGGTTCGGGGCGTCCAGCCTGCTGAACGACCTGCTGATGCAGCGCCAGAAGCTGTCGACCGGGCGCTACTCCGGTCCCGACTACGTAACGGTGGACTGAGCCATGACCGAACGAGCCATGACCGAACAGCCGTCACAGCCGTCACAGCCGTCGAAGTTGTTCGCTTACGCACCCGCGCCCGAGTCCCGCGCCGTCGTCGACATCGCACCGTCCTATGGGCTCTTCGTGGACGGGGAGTTCCGGGAGGCAGCGGCCGGAAAGGTGTTCAAGACGCTGGCACCCGCCAGTGAGGAGGTGTTGTCCGAGGTCGCCTACGGGGACGCGGACGACGTGGACGCGGCGGTGCGGGCCGCGCGGGGTGCGTTCGGGGCGTGGTCGGCGCTGCCGGGCGCGGAGCGGGCGAAGTATCTGTTCCGGATCGCGCGGATCATCCAGGAGCGTTCGCGCGAGCTCGCGGTGCTGGAGACACTGGACAACGGCAAGCCGATCCGGGAGACAAGGGACGCGGACCTGCCGCTGGTGGCGGCGCACTTCTTCTACTACGCCGGGTGGGCCGACAAGCTGGCGTACGCCGGGTGCGGGCCCGAGCCGCGTCCGCTGGGGGTTGCCGCGCAGGTCATCCCGTGGAACTTCCCGCTGCTGATGCTGGCCTGGAAGGTCGCTCCGGCGCTGGCCACCGGCAATACGGTGGTGCTCAAGCCCGCCGAGACGACGCCGCTGTCGGCGCTGTTCTTCGCGGACATCTGCCGGCAGGCGGGGCTGCCCAAGGGCGTCGTCAACATCGTGACCGGCGACGGTGCGACGGGCGCCGCGCTGGTGGCGCACCCGGATGTGAACAAGGTGGCCTTCACCGGGTCGACCGTCGTGGGCAAGGAGATCGCCCGCACCGTCGCGGGGACGGACAAGCGGCTGACGCTCGAACTCGGCGGGAAGGGCGCGAACATCGTGTTCGAGGACGCGCCCCTGGACCAGGCGGTCGAGGGCATCGTCGGCGGCATCTTCTTCAACCAGGGGCAGGTGTGCTGCGCGGGCTCCCGGCTGCTGGTGCAGGAGTCGGTGCAGGAGGAGGTGCTGGACGCGCTCAAGCGGCGGCTGAGCACGCTGCGGGTCGGCGATCCGCTGGACAAGAACACCGATGTGGGGGCCATCAACTCCGCCGAGCAGCTGGCCCGGATCACCGAGCTGGCCGAGGCGGGCGAGGCGGAGGGCGCGCAGCGCTGGTCGCCGCCGTGCGAGCTGCCCGGCGAGGGCTACTGGTTCGCGCCGACCGTCTTCACGGGCGTCAGCCAGGCGCACCGGATCGCCCGGGAGGAGATCTTCGGCCCTGTGCTGTCGGTGCTCACCTTCCGTACGCCGGACGAGGCGGTCGCGAAGGCCAACAACACGCCCTACGGCCTCTCCGCCGGGATCTGGACGGAGAAGGGCTCGCGGATTCTGAAGCTGGCCGACCAGCTGCGGGCCGGCGTCGTGTGGGCCAATACGTTCAACAAGTTCGACCCGACCTCGCCGTTCGGCGGCTACAAGGAGTCCGGCTACGGCCGCGAGGGTGGCAGGCACGGTCTGGAGGCTTACCTTGAGCACGCCTGATGCGCGGAGCAGCGCGCGGCTGTCCGTACTGAAGACCTACAAGCTGTACGTCGGTGGCAAGTTCCCGCGGAGCGAGAGCGGCAGGGTGTACGAGGTGACGGACGCCAAGAGCGGCCAGTGGCTGGCCAATGCCCCGCTCGCCTCCCGTAAGGACGCGCGGGACGCGGTGGTCGCGGCCCGTAAGGCGTTCGGCGGCTGGTCGGGGGCCACGGCCTACAACCGCGGGCAGATCCTCTACCGGATCGCGGAGATGCTGGAGGGCCGCCGCGAGCAGTTCGCCGCCGAGGTGGCGGCGGCCGAGGGGATCTCGAAGGCGAAGGCGCAGGCGCAGACGGACGCGGCGATCGACCGCTGGGTCTGGTACGCGGGCTGGTCGGACAAGGTGACCCAGGTGGTGGGCGGCGGCAACCCGGTCGCGGGCCCGTTCTTCAACCTGTCGACCCCGGAGCCGACGGGCGTGGTGGCGGTGCTGGCCCCGCAGCGGTCCTCGCTGCTGGGGCTGGTCTCCGTACTGGCGCCGGTGATCGTCACCGGCAACACGGCAGTTGTCGCCACCTCGCGCAACGCGCCGCTGCCCGCCCTCTCCCTCGCCGAGGTGCTGGCCACCTCCGACCTGCCCGGCGGCGTGGTCAATGTGCTCTCCGGCAACACCGCGGAGCTCGCCCGCCCGCTGGCCGCGCACCAGGATGTGAACGCGATCGACCTGGCGGGCGCCGAGGCGGAGCTGGCGGCCGAGCTGGAGGGCGCAGCGGCGGAGAATCTGAAGCGGGTGCTGCGGCCGGGCGACGACGACTGGGCGGCCGAGCCGGGGTTGGGGCGGCTGACCGCCTTCCTGGAGACCAAGACGGTCTGGCACCCGATCGGCGCCTGACCGTACGCGGGTCGGGGCGCTCACCCCGACCCGCGTACGGCCGCCCCGGCGCCCTGTGCTGCCAGCCAGGGCATCCGGTGCACAAGGGTGTCCCGCAGCCTGGTGAGAGCGGCGATCTTCTCCTCCAGTTCGGCAACCCTGCGCTCGCCGACGGCGTAACCCTCGGCGCACACCGGTGCGTACGCGAACACCTCGGGCAGCTCGGCGTCGAGCCAGTGGACGAAGGACTTGACGTTCTCGACAGTGAACCCGGAGGCCAGCAGGTCGCGTACGTTGCGGACCCTGGTGACGGCGGCCGGGTCATAGACCCGGTAGCCCGACGCCGTACGGCCGGACTCCAGCAGACCCTGCGCCTCGTAGTAGCGCAGGGCGCGGGTCGTGGTGCCGGTCCGTTCGGCCAGCTCGCCTATCAGCACGGCAGTCTCCTTCGGTCGAGCACGACAGTCTCCCCCGGGGTCAACCGCAGAGCCGCACCACGGTCTTCCCGCTGTAGCTGCCGCCGACGAGATCCAGGAGGGCCCGCGGCGCGTTCTCCAGCCCGTCGATCACCGTCTCGTCGTAGACCAGCGCTCCCTCGCGCAGCCAGCGGCGGAACTGCTCGCCGAACTCGGCCGCCCGCTCCAGGTGGTCCCACAGGGTGAACCCGCGGATGGTCAGCCGCTTGCCGAGGACGCCCACCAGGTCGCCTGGGCCCTCGTCGGGGCGGCCGGTGCGCTGGCGGTTGAGGGCTCCGCAGACGGCGATGCGGCCGTGGACGTTCATGACCTCGATGGCCGCTCGCAGCTGTTCGCCGCCCACGTTGTCGAAGTAGACGTCGATGCCGTCGGGGGCCGCCTCGCTCAGCCGGTCGAGGACCGGTCCCTCGTGGTAGTCGAAGGCCGCGTCGAACCGGAGCTCCCCGGTCAGCCGGGCGACCTTGGCCGGCGAACCCGCGCTGCCGATCACCCGTCCCGCCCCTTTGAGCCTGGCGATCTGTCCCGCCATGCTGCCGGTCGCCCCGGCGGCGCTGGAGACGAAGACCGTGTCCCCGGCGCACAGCTGTGCGGCTTCCATCAGCCCGACGTAGGCGACGAGGCCGAACCCCAGGTGCATGGAGGGGCGCGGGTAGAGGTCGCGCGGCACGCGCCGGAACGCGTCGCGGGCGGCCACGGCGTATTCCCGCCAGCCCAGCCGGTGCACCACCAGATCGCCCTCGCTCAGGGACGGGTCCGCTGAGGCGACCACCTCGCCGACGGCGTCTCCGTACAGCACCTCGCCGACCCCGTAGCCCGGCGAGGGCAGCTGCGACTGGCCCGACATCAGCATCAGCATTCCGGGGTCGAGCGACATGTACAGGTTGCGCACCAGCACCTGACCAGGCGCGGGGCGCGGAACGGGGGCCTCCACGAGCGCGAAGTCGCCGGGTACCGGAAGCCCGTCCGGCCGGGCGGCCAGGCGCACCTCCAGCCCGGTGCGAGGGGCGGCGGAAGGCGCGGGTGTCACTGGGTGCTTCAGCGAAGTGTTGTCCATGCCGCGACGTTAGGGATTGACCCATACGTCAAGGTCAAGGCCGAGCGGGGCACCCCACCCGCACCGTTCCGGCACGGACGCCGTCCGCCAGGCTCAGCGAGCCCTCCGCGAGGGCCGCGCACGCCTCGGCGTCCAGCTCCAGCCGCGCCCCGGCCCCCTCGGCCGCCGGACCTTCGCCGTACACCGGACCGTCCTGATTCCCGTTCTCGTCCAGCCGCAGGTGGAAGGTGCCCTCGGGCAGTACGACATCGACGAGCGCGACCCCCGCGTCCACCGTGTCGCCGACCGCCCGTCGCACCGCCTCCCGCAGCGGCAGGGCCCACCAGTGGGCCCGTACCGCGTCGGTGGCGCGGGGTTTGCCCAGCGCGGGGGCGCCCCAGGAGGCGAGGGCTGTCAGTACGGGGAGCAGGGCGCGGCCGCGCTCGGTGAGTTCGTAGACGTAGCCGGAGGCGGGCCGCGGCTGGCGGCGCCGTTCGGCCAGCCCTTCGCCCTCCATGTGCCTGAGCCGCGCGGCCAGTACGTCGGTGCTGACGCCGGGCAGATCGGCGTGCAGGTCGGTGTAGCGGCGAGGCCCGGCGAGGAGTTCGCGGACGATGAGCAGGGTCCAGCGGTCCCCCACGGAGTCGAGGGCGCGCGCCATGGCGCAGAACTGGTCGTAACTGCGGCGGGACCGCCCGGCGTTCGTCGTTCTCTCGCTCGTACTCGCGTGGCTCGGCATGTCGCTCAGTCTAGACATTAAGTTGGACTTTCCAAGTGCCAGCTTGGTAGAACCAAGTAGCCACACGTGGACCAGGAGGGCGGGGCAGCATGGAGTTCCGGCAGTCGAACAAGCTCAGCGAGGTCTGTTACGAGATCCGCGGCCCGGTGATCGAGCAGGCCGACGCGCTGGAGGAGGCCGGCCACAGCGTGCTGCGGCTGAACACCGGCAACCCCGCGCTGTTCGGGTTCGAGGCGCCGGAGGAGATCATCCAGGACATGGTGCGGATGCTCCCCCAGGCGCACGGCTACACCGAGTCGCGCGGCATCCTCCCGGCCCGCCGCGCGGTGGCCCAGCACTACCAGCAGCGCGGCTTCCCCGAGGCCGACGTGGACGACGTCTACCTCGGCAACGGCGTCTCGGAACTCGTCTCGATGGCCGTACAGGCGCTGGTCGAGGACGGCGACGAAGTCCTCATCCCCGCACCCGACTTCCCGCTGTGGACGGCCGTGACGACGATGGCGGGCGGCAAGGCCGTGCACTATGTGTGCGACGAGCAGGCCGACTGGCTGCCCGACCTGGACGACATGGCGGCGAAGATCACCTCCCGTACCAAGGCCGTGGTCATCATCAGCCCCAACAACCCCACCGGAGCCGTCTACCCCCGCGAACTGCTGGAGGGCATCCTCGACCTGGCGCGCCGCAACGGGCTGATGGTCTTCTCCGACGAGATCTACGACAAGATCCTCTACGACGACGCCGTCCACCACCATGTGGGGGCGTTGGCCCCTGACCTGGTGTGCCTCACCTTCAGCGGGCTGTCCAAGGCGTACCGGGTGGCGGGCTTCCGCTCCGGCTGGCTGCTGGTCTCGGGCCCCAAGCAGCACGCCCGCAACTATCTGGAGGGCCTGGGCATGCTCGCCTCCATGCGGCTGTGCCCCAACGCGCCGGCCCAGCACGCCATCCAGGCCGCGCTGGGCGGGCGCCAGTCGATCGCGGACCTCGTGCTGCCCGGCGGGCGGCTGCACGAACAGCGCGACGTCGCCTGGCGCAAGCTGAACGAGATCCCCGGCGTCAGCTGCGTCAAGCCGAAGGGCGCTCTGTACGCGTTTCCCCGGCTGGACCCCGACGTCCACAAGATCTACGACGACGAGCGCTTCGTCCTCGATCTGCTGCTCCGCGAAAAGATCCAGGTCGTCCAGGGCACCGGCTTCAACTGGGCCCGCCCCGACCACTTCCGCATCCTCACGCTGCCCCGCGCGGACGATCTCGATGCGGCGATCTCCCGCATCGGCCGCTTCCTGGAGAGCTATCAGCAGTAGGCGTCGTCCTGACCCCGATAGCGCGGAACCGGGTGACTCTCCATACGCGAACGGTCACACTTGTGACTTGTGAACCGACGAGGGAACGCCTACCGCGGAATCGTCTGGAAAGTCCTGAGCTTCGGCGCGATCGGCGCCGCGATCGCGCTCTGGTTTCTGCGTGACAGCGGCCCGCTGCGCGGAACTCCGGGCATGGACCTCATCGCGACGCTGGCCGCTCTGCTCCTGGGTGCCCCCGGCATCTACGGTCTGCTCCTCACCAGGCGCGCCGACGAATCGGACCAGGAACGGCGGCTTCGGGACTTCTCCCGTCAGGTCGGAAAGGTATTCAAAGGCGCGCCAAAGGGCTATTTTCCCGGCTCCGGTAATGCCATCTCGGTGGACTTCCGCGACGCGGCCGACCCGGAAGCGAAGCCCGATGAACCACTCGGCGAGTACTTCGAGAACCTGCCCGCCCACCGCAAACGTCTGGTCGTTCTGGGCAAGGCCGGGGCAGGCAAGACGGTGGCGGTCATCCAGCTCATGGATCACCTCCTCAAGACCCGCGGCGAGGGAGCGCCGGTGCCGGTGCTCGTCTCCCTGACGCAGTGGAACACGGATCGGCCGTTCCAGAAGTGGCTGGCGGAGGAACTGACCGACCGCAGGCTGGTTCCCAGCCGGGCCGTCGCACGAGAACTGCTGAAGGAAGGACTGGTCCTGCCGGTGCTCGACGGCTTGGACGAGATGGATCCGCCGGGCACCCCCGAGCGGAAGTCACGCGCGCGCGAAGCCCTCAGGAAGATCGAGGAGGAATACGACGCCATGGTCGGCAAGTTCCCGCTGGTCGTCGTGTGCCGCTCCGACAGATACCGGGCCCTCCCCCGAACGGCGCGGCTCACCCACGCCACCGTGGTCACGCTGCAACGCCTCGACAGCGCCCGGCAGCTCGCCTTTCTGCGGGATGCGGGGCTCCAGGACGAAGCGGGCCAGTGGCTACCGGAGTGGCGCGCCGTGGCCGAGGCACTGACCTGGGACGACGAAAGCGGTGGGCCGCGCGGTCTGGCACGCGTACTGGACACTCCCTGGCGCATGGCGCTGCTGACCACCGTCTACGCCGCGAGGGACGACCGGAGAGGGCCCGTTCCCTCTCCGGACGCCCTGCTGTCGATGCCGGAACACGAGGTCCCCGACCATCTGCTCGGCCTCTACACCCGTGCGGCGACCGCGAGCCAGACCGTTCGCCCGCCCGGCGTACGGTTATGGCGGAGCCGGAAGCACGACGCGGCGAAGGTGGAGGCGTGGCTGGCCACCCTCGCCCGCTATCTGCGGGACAACGGCGGCAGACACGTCGGCGACCACGTCGTGTCCGGTACGGACCTGGTGCTGCACCGGCTCTGGCTGTTCGACAAGAAGTCCTTCAGCAACGACGCGTTCTTGTGGATGCTGGCTCCCCTGGTCAGTGTCACGGTCACGAGCAGGTACGGCACTCGTATCCCGGACACCACATACGGTGCGGTGGGAGTCCTTCTCACCGCCCAGTTCGGCTACTTCCTGTCGGGCGGCGTCTACGGCGTCATGCCGCGCCGCCTCGAATGGCGACGGCTCCTACGGCCACCGCACCACATCAACTTCCTCTTCGGCTGCGCCGGCGTGGTCCTCGGCGTGCCCTTGTGGACGTACGTCTTCGGCTACCGGCGACTTGAGCTGGGGCTGGCCGCCGCGGTGAGCTACATACTGCTGGTGGCCGTCTTCTTCGCCTCGAGGCCGGTGGCCGAGCATCCGCAGTCCGCGGTGACCGGCCCCCGGGACCCGCTGCGCGCGGAGTTCCGCCTCGGGGTGATGACGATGGTGGCCGCCTCCCTGGCGCTGGGCGCGATCCTGTCCCAGTCGTTCCAGTCGTGGTCGGGCTACGGCTACGGCCTCGGCATCATCGGGTTTCCGGCGTTCGTCTTCGCCACCCGCGGCTGCCGCAGATATCTCGCGTTCCGTATGCACACGAACGAGCTGCCGTGGCGACTCGGCCCCTTCCTCGACTGGTGCTGCGAAGCGGGGCTGATGAGGGTCGAGGGTCTCGCCTACCAGTTCCGGCACCGGGAGCTGCAGGACTGGCTCAAGGATCACCCGCCGCAGGCACCGGCAGGCCCCCCGCCCGAGCCGGCGCTCCCTTGAGGGCCCGGGTCGCCCCCAACGAGGACCCGGCCGCCGCTGCCCCATGACGGACAACGGCGGCCGGCCGGCCCTCAGACGTTCGCCGTCTCCTCCCCCACCGTCGTACTGTCCCCGTGCCCCGTCCGCACGACCGTCTCCAACGGCAGCGTCAGCAGCCGCTCCTTGATCGACCGGACGATGGTCGGGTGGTCCGAGAAGGACCGCCCGGTCGCCCCGGGGCCGCCCTGGAAGAGCGTGTCGCCCGTGAAGACGGTGCCCAGCGCGGGAGCGTAGAGGCAGACCGCGCCGGGCGCGTGCCCCGGAGTGTGCAGCACGGTCAGCTCCGTACCGGCCACCGAGACCACCTGGCCGTCCACCAGTTCGCCGTCCGGCGACCGCTCCGGGTGCGTCATCTTCCACAGCGGCAGATCGTCCGGGTGCAGCAGGATCGGCGCGCCCGTACGCTCCGCGAGCGCGGGGGCCGCGTCGATGTGGTCGTTGTGCGCGTGGGTGCACACGATGGCGCGCAGCGTACGCTCGCCGAGCGCCGCCGCGATGGCGTCGGCGTCGTGGGCCGCGTCGATGACGACGGCCTCGGTGTCGTCCCCGACGATCCACACGTTGTTGTCGACCTGGTGCACCTCGCCGTCCAGCCGGAACTCCCCGCTGGTGACGAGGTGATCGATACGGGCCGCCATCAGAAGACCACCACCGAACGCAGCACATCGCCGCCGTGCATGCGCTCGAACGCCTTCTCCACCTCGTCCAGCGCGATGGTCTCGGTGACGAAGGCGCCCAGGTCCAGCCGCCCCTGCTGGTGCAGATCCACCAGCATCGGGAAGTCCCGGGAGGGCAGACAGTCGCCGTACCAGGAGGACTTGAGCGAGCCGCCCCGGCCGAAGACGTCCAGCAGCGGCAGCTCCAGCTTCATCTCCGGCGTCGGTACGCCGACGAGGACGACGGTGCCGGCCAGATCGCGGGCGTAGAACGCCTGCTTGTACGTCTCGGGGCGGCCGACCGCCTCGATGACGACATCCGCGCCGAAGCCGCCGGTCAGCTCGCGGATGGCTGCGACCGGATCAGCGGTGGCCGAGTTGACGACGTGCGTGGCGCCGATCTTCTCGGCGGTGGTGAGCTTGCGGTCGTCGATGTCCACCGCGATGATCTTCGCCGCGCCCGCCAGCCGCGCCCCCGCGATGGCGGCGTCCCCGACGCCGCCGCACCCGATGACGGCGACGGTGTCCCCGCGGGTCACCTGCCCGGTGTTGATCGCCGCACCGATCCCGGCCATCACTCCGCAGCCCAGCAGTCCGGCCACGGCGGGCGGGACCGCCGGGTCGACCTTGGTGCACTGCCCCGCGGCGACCAGCGTCTTCTCGACGAAGGCCCCGATGCCCAGGGCAGGCTCCAGCGCCCGCCCGTCACTCTTGAGGGTCATCTTCTGCTCGGCGTTGTGGGTGTCGAAGCAGTACCACGGCCGCCCGCGCTTGCAGGCCCGGCACTGTCCGCACACTGCGCGCCAGTTGAGGATCACGAAGTCGCCGGGCGCGACATCGCTGACGCCCTCGCCGACCGCCTCCACGACGCCCGCCGCCTCGTGCCCGAGGAGGAAGGGGTAGTCGTCACTGATCCCGCCCTGCTTGTAGTGCAGGTCCGTGTGGCACACGCCGCACGCCTGCACCTGAACGACGGCCTCGCCGGGCCCGGGGTCGGGAACGACGATCGTCTCGACCCGCACCGCCTCGTTCCTGCCCGGCGCGACGACCCCGCGTACTTCCTGAGCCATACGTGAGGGCCTCCCTCTTCCATCGGGTGCTGTGGGGCGCCATTCTCGCTGGCCGGGGGCGGTTTTCGGGAGGGGCGGACGCGGGTCGGCGGCAACGATTTTCCGCCGCTCTCGTTTCCGCACGCGCCTTCGAATCCACCGGGTGCATAGCGGACAATGGTTGCCCGTGACCGACTCCAGCGACGCATGCGACGTATCCGAGAGAGCAACACAGGCGACGCCCGCGCTCCCCGCCCCGCACCGCGCCCCGGCGCC
>NZ_JADKMA010000066.1 GCF_017676365.1 Streptomyces oryzae | reverse complement strand
CCGCCCCACACGGTCTCCCTCACGGCTCCGGTCCGTGCGGCACCGGGTCCCACGCCCCGGACCGCACGGGATCCGGTCAGCCCTTGACGGCTCCTTGCATGACGCCGCCGACGATCTGCTTGCCGAACAGGGCGAAGGCGACCAGCAGCGGCAGCGTGCCCAGCAGGGCGCCGGCCATGATGACGGACTCGTCGGGGATGTACCCGCGGCCGAGACCGGTCAGGGCGACCTGGACCGTGGGGTTGTCCTGGGTCAGCGCGATGATCGGCCAGAAGAACTCGTTCCAGGCCAGCACGAACGTCAGCATCCCCAGCACGGCCATCGCGGGCCGCGCCACGGGGAAGACGACGTGCCACACGATGCGCAGGCTGTGCGCGCCGTCCACCCGCGCGGCCTCGATCAGTTCGGTCGGCAGCGCGTTGACCAGGTACTGCCGCATGAAGAAGACACCGAACGCGTTGACCATCATCGGCAGGATCACCGCCTGGAGCTGGTTGGTCCACTCCAGTTCGGCGATCGCCATGAACAGCGGTACGACGCTGAGCTGCGGCGGCACCATCATCGTGCCGATCACCATCATCAGCAGCGCGTTCTTCGCGCGGAAGCGCAGCTTGGCGAAGGCGTATCCGGCGAGGGTCGCGAACAGGACGGTGCTCAGCGCGATACTGCCCGCCACGAACGTGGTGTTGAGCAGCGCCTTGCCCATGTTGGCGTCCTGCCACGCGGTGGTCATGTTGGCGAACAGATTGCCGCCGAACCAGAACGGCGGCGGGGTCTCGGCCAGCCGCTGGTTGTCGCGCGAGGCGGCGATGGCCGTCCAGATCAGCGGGAAGAGCGAACCCGCCGTGAACAGCAGCAGGATGCCGTAGGTGATCCGCCCCGCGTGCAGGTGCCGGCCGGCGCTGCCCGCCCTGCGGGTGGCCCGGCGGGACGCAGGCCCGCCGGGCTCGCGGGCGCCCTGTCCCGCTGCGCTCCCGGCGGCCGGAGCAGTGGCCGTCGCAGCAGCCGTACGGGTGCGGCGCTGGGCCGTGGTCGGCAGCATGTCCCGCCCCCTTCAGTGGGTCTTGTTGAGACGTCGGGCGATCAGCCAGTTCAGCAGGCCGATCACAATGAGGATCAGGAACATCGTCCAGGCGATGGCGGACGCCCGGCCGAGCTGGAAGTCGAACCAGCCCTGTTCGTACAGATACAGCCCCAGCGTCTGGTACTGGTGCGAGCCGCCACCGGTCTGCGAGCCGCCGAACAGCAGTGGCTCACCGAAGAGCTGGGTGGCCCCGATGGTGGAGACGACCACCGTGAACAGGATCGTCGGCCGCAGCGAGGGGATGGTGACGTGCAGGAACTGCTGCCAGCGGTTGGCACCGTCCAGCGCCGCCGACTCGTACAGGTCGTCAGGAACGGCCTGCATGGCGGCGAGGTAGATCAGCGCGTTGTAGCCGGTCCACCGCCAGATGACGATGGAGGAGACGGCCAGCTGCGAGGTCCAGGTGCCGTTCTCCCAGTCGATATGCTCGACACCGACCAGGCCCAGCCCCCAGTTGATCATCCCGTAGTCACGGCCGAACAGCATCGTGAACACCAGCGTCGCGGCGGCGACCGAGGTGGCGTACGGGGTGAGCATGGCGACGCGGAAGAACGTCGACCCGCGGAGCTTGTAGTTCAGCAGATGGGCCAGGCCCAGTGCCATCAACAGCTGCGGCACCGTCGACAGCACGCCGATGGTGAGCGTGTTCTGGAGGGCGTTCCAGAAGAAATCGTCCTCCAGCAGCCGGGAGAAGTTCCGCATCCCCACCCACTCCATGTGCGTGGGGTCGTGCAGCGAGACCCGGTGCAGCGAGGCCCAGCCCGTGTACAGCAGCGGGAAGAGCCCGAAGGCGGCGAAGAAGACGAAGAACGGTGCGATGAAGGCGTAAGGGCTCCACCGGGCGTCCCACCGGTGGCGGCGGCGTCCGCGGCGCTCGGTGGAGCGCTCGCGGTCGCCGTCGGCCGGCCGGGGACGCCCGGCTGCCCCGACGCGGGGGAGGGGCTCAGTCCTCGACGACGTCATCGATCTTCTTCACCGCGGCGTTCCAGCCGTCCTCGGGCTTCTTGCCCTGCTGTTCGACCTGGAGGATGCCGATGTCGGAGATGGTCGTCTTGATGACCTGGTCCTTGGGGCCGAGCGGGATGGTGGGGATGCCCTTGGCCGCCTTGGAGAAGATCTTCCCGATCGGCGCCTTGCCGAAGTACGGGTGCTTGGCGTCCTTGACCTCGGGCAGCGCGTAGGCGGCCTGCGAACTGGGGAAGCTGGCCTGCTTCTCGAACAGCTTGGCCTGCTGCTTCGGCGCGGTGAGCCACTTGGCCAGCTCGACGGCCTCCTTCTCGTGCTTGCCGCCCTTGGGGACGGTCAGGAACGAGCCGCCCCAGTTGGCGGGCTTCGGCGCCGCCGCCACATCCCACTTGCCGGCGCCCTTGTCGCCGGCCTTCTCCTTGATGTAGCCGAGCATCCAGGGCGGGCAGACGACGCTGGCGAAGTCGCCGTTGGCGTACGCCTGGTCCCACTCCTTGTCGAACTGCTTGAGCCTGCCGGTCATCTTGCCCTTGATGGCGCGCATGGCCAGGTCCCAGGACTCGCGGACGCCCTTGCTCTTCTTGTAGACCAGCTTGCCGTCGGCGTTGTAGTACTTGACCGGGTAGCTGGAGACGGCTCCGTTGTAGAGACCGGCGGCGCCGTCGGTGAACGCGGTGCCCTTGGGCGCCGACTTCATGTACTTCTCGCCCGTCTCGACGTACTTCTCCCAGTCGCCCGCCCACAGCTTGCCGACCGCTTCCCGGTCGGTGGGCAGGCCCGCCTTTTTGAACAGGTCCTTGCGGTAGCAGACGCCCATCGGGCCGATGTCCGTGCCCAGACCGACGACCTGGCCCCCCTCGGCCTTGGCCTGGTTCCATTTCCAGTCCAGCCAGTCGGACTTGCGGACGCCCTCGACCTTGGCCATGTCCACGAGCCTGTCCGCGTGCAGGCCGGCGATCTCGTTGATGTTGTCGACCTCGACGGCCTGGATGTCGCTCAGACCGCTGCGGGCGGAGAGATGGTTGAGCAGGGCCGGGTAGTAGTCCTCGTTGCGCTCTGTCGAGTTCTCCTTGATCCGGATGTCCGGGTGGAGCTTCTCGTACTCGTCGTAGAGTCCGGCCTGTTTGTAGCCGAAGACACCGAACACCCCCACCGAAACGGTGGTCTTGCCGTCGCCGCTGTCGGAGCCGCCGCTGTCCTCGGCGCACCCGGCGAGTAAGCCCGCCCCCAGCACGGCCGCGAGGCCGTAGGTGACGGGCCGGCTGCGGAGTGGGCTCCGCTTGGTTCTCTTGCTGGTCGTACGCATGGCTGTGCCGTCCCTCCCGGACCCGCGTCGAGCAGGGAGCCGCTCCCGGGCGCAGCACGGTGCCGCGTATGGGAGCGCTCCCATCATGCTGAGCAGCATGCGCGAGGGGACGCCCGGCGTCAAGGGCTGGAGCCGAGGGAGCGCTCCCGGAGCCGAGGCGATCGTGATGTAGTTCAATGGGCCCGTCAGCGAGAACGGCAAGACAGCGACCCGCAGGGGAAGAAGAAGGAGGACGCGTCCATGCCAGCAGCCCGCGCGGAAGGCGGCGGGAAGTCCGGACCGGCGAAGTCCGGACCGACCCTGGAACAGGTCGCCGCGCGGGCGGGCGTCGGCCGGGGAACGGCCTCCCGGGTGATCAACGGCTCCCCGCGGGTCAGCGAGCGCACCCGGGCAGCGGTCCAGGCCGCCGTGGCGGAGCTGGGCTACGTCCCCAACCGGGCCGCCAGGGCGCTGGCCGCCGGAAGCATGGACGCCATCGCCCTCGTCGTGCCCGAACAGGAGAACAGGCTGTTCGCCGAGCCCTACTTCTCGGAGATCCTGCGCGGGGTGAGCACCGAGCTCGGCGACACCGACATGCAGCTGCTGCTCACCCTGATCCGCGACCAGCGGGGGCGGGAACGCTTCGCGCACTACGCCGCCGCGCACCGGGTGGACGGCGTACTGCTGGTGTCGGTGCACGGCGACGACCCGCTGCCCGACCTGCTACGGGACGTCGGCATGCCCGCGGTGCTCAGCGGCCGCCGCTCGCACGACGAGCAACTGCCCTACGTCGACTCGGACAACCTCCTCGGCGCGCAGCTGGCCGTCGAGCACCTGATCGGACGGGGCCGCCGGAAGGTCGCCACCATCACCGGACCGCTGGACATGTACGGAGCCCGCTGCCGGCTCGACGGCTACCACGAAGCGCTCCGCGCGGCGGACCGGGCGAGCGGACCTTCCCCGGACGAACGCCTCGTCGTAGAGGGCGACTTCACAGAGGAGGGCGGACATCGCGGCATGCTCGAACTGCTGCGCAGGGACCCGGAGGTGGATGCGGTCTTCTGCGCCTCTGACGTGATGGCCGCAGGTGCCCGGCTGGCCCTGCGCGAAGCCGGGCGGGACGTGCCGGGGGACGTGGCGCTCGTCGGGTTCGACGACTCGGCCGTGGCCCGGCACATGGATCCGCCGCTGACGACCGTACGGCAGCCCATCGAGGAGATGGGGCGCGCCATGGTCCGGATGCTGCTGGATCTGATGGCCGGTGCCCACGAACACGCCCCGGGGCAGCGCCGTCCCGAGGGCCCGGACGAGACGGCCGGCCGGTCCCGGCTGGTGCTCCCCACAGAGCTGATCCGCCGCCGCTCGTCCTGACCGAGGCAGCCCGCGTGTGACGCGGGGAACCAGAAGAGCCGGTCAGATTCCGCCGCCCCCGCCTCCGCATGAAGCCCCGCTCCCGCAGGAGGCCCCGCCGCCACTGCTCGCCGGGCCCGCGTCCTCGCCCGCTGTCCACGGGTGCCCGGTGTAAGGGGCGCCGGGCGGTTGGCGTCCGTAACGGCGCGGATGGAGGTTGGGCGGCTTCATGGTCCACCGGGTGATGAGCGCGACGGCCACCAGCAGGAACACCCCGAAAACGATCCATGCGGCCATGCGCAATACCCCCGTATCGACGCCCTTTTCAGCTCTCCAGGCAGTATGTCCCCATCAGTGCGCCTCCACAACGCCTGCCGCACAACCGGAACTTGGCCGCCGAGGAGCGGAATTGCACCGTTCGGGGGGATTCAGCCCTCCGGGGCCGTACCCGGCGCCCCGTTGCGCGTTGTTCCGTACGGCGGTTTCCGTACGGCAGCAGGAGAGCGGTGGTGGCGATGGCCGGGGCAGCGAAGCGGCTGTGCATCGGTGTGGTGGCACCTTTGACCGGCCGGCTCGCGCCGCTGGGCGAACCTCTGTCGTTCGCCGTACGGTCGTCGGCGCGCAGGATGGCGCGGCTGCACAACGGCGGGCGGGCCTACGACGTACGCATCCGCGTACGCGACAGCCGTTCGCTCCCCGAGGGCGCCCGCCGGGCCGTCCGCGACCTGGCCGCGGACGAGCGGGCGAACATCGTCCTCACCATGGCAGGTACGCAGGTGCTGCCTGCCGCCGCCGACGCCTGTGAAGAGCTCGGGGTGCCGTGCGTGTCGACCACCTTCCCCTGGCAGGCGTACGGATACGCACGCGGGGGCGACCCGCTGCGCGCCTTCCGCTGGACCTATCACTTCGCCTGGGGGCTGGACGACATCGCCGGCGTCTTCGCCGACATGTGGGAGCGGCTGGGAGCGCCGCGAACCGTCGGCTGCCTGTGGAACGAGAGCCTGCAAGGGCAACTGCTGCGCCACGAACGCTTCGGCTTCGCCCCGGCGGCTCTCGCGCGCGGGCACACCCTTGTCGACCCCGGCGGCTACCGCGAACCGGCCACCGATTTCGGCCCGCATCTGGCCCGGCTCCGGGAGCAGGACGCCGAGATCCTCACCAGCGCCGCCACCGCCGCCGACCTCGCGCTCTTCCTCCGCCAGGCCCGGTCCGCCGGGCCGGTGCCGCGGCTGGTCACCTGCTCGCGCTGGCTGACCTATCCGCACACCCACACCGCACGCGCACCCGAAGTGCACGAGGAACTGGCCGGAGCGCGGGTCGCCACCCTGGTCTACTGGAGTCCGAAGCACCCCTACCGCTCCAGTCTGGACGGCACCACCTGCGCCGAACTGGCCCAGGCCTACCAGGAGGAGACCGGGCAGCTCTGGCTCCAGCCCCTCGGCCTGGCCCATGCCCTGCTGGAGGTCGCCCGCCATGCGCTGTCCGTCGCTGCCGACCCCACCGACCGCGCCGCCGTCGCCCGTGCGCTGGCCAAGACCCGCACCGACACCGTCGCCGGCACCCTCGACTGGACCCGGGGCCCCACGCCCAACGTCGCCCTGCTGCCGCTGGCCGGGGGCCAGTGGCAGCCCGGACCGAGCGGGCCACGCCTCACCCTGGTCACCAACGACCGGGTGCCCGCCGTCCCGCTCACCGGCGACCTCACCCCGGCACACTGAGCCGCGCCCTCACGCTGCGCCCCCTGCGGGCTGCGGATGGTCGCCGTACCGCCCGGTTCCCGCTGGGCGCGGCCTCCCGAGTTGTCGGCCCGGCGGACCGGCCCCACCATCGGGGGAGGGCGGCGAAGGAGGTGGGCAGTGGGAGAGCCGATGACGGTGGACGCGCGCAGCGCGTGGCCCAAGCTCAGGGTGGCGGACTGGACCGGCACCCGCGACACCCTCCACATGTGGACGCAGGTCGTCGGCAAGATGCGGCTGGCCCACGCTCCGCTGGTCAACCACTGGTGGCAGGTGACGCTCTACGTCACCCCGCGCGGGCTGTCGACATCCACGATCCCGTACGGCACCGGCGCCTTCGAGATCGAGTTCGACTTCATCGACCACCAGCTCGGCATCCGCACCAGCGAGGGCACCGTGCGCCGGCTGGAGCTGGAGCCCAAATCCGTGGCCCGGTTCTACGACGAGGTGGTGCGCGCCCTGCACGAGCTGGGCGTCGACACCCCGATCCAGCCCTGGCCCAACGAGGTGGAGCAGGCGATCCCGTTCGCCGAGGACACCGTCCACGCCTCGTACGACCCGCGCGCGGCGCACCTGTTCTGGCGCCAGCTCCTCCAGGCCAACCGGGTGCTGGGGCAGTTCCGGGCCCGCTTCGTCGGCAAGGTCTCGCCCGTGCACTTCTTCTGGGGCGCCATGGATCTGGCCTGCACCCGGTTCTCGGGCCGCCCGGCGCCGACCCACCCCGGCGGGGCGCCGCACTGCGGGGACTGGGTGATGGTGGAGGGCTACTCCAGGGAACTGAGCAGCTGCGGCTTCTGGCCCGGCGGCGAGGAGGGCGCCTTCTACTCCTACGCCTACCCCGAGCCGGACGGCTTCCGGGACCACCCCGTCCGGGTGCCGGGAGCCTTCTACAGCGAGCAGAACGGCCAGTTCCTGCTGCCGTACGAAGCAGTACGCACCGCCGACGACCCGGACCGGCTGCTGACCGACTTCCTCCAGAGCACCTACGAGGCGGCGGCCGAACACGGCGGCTGGAACCGCGCCGAGTTGGAAGACGACCCGCACCGCTGGGACCGGCCACACGGCTGACTCGCCGCTCCGGGCCCTGGCCTGGCCGCGTCCGCCCCGCGCGGGCTACTGCTCGTAGGCCCGTACCGGATCCGGCATGGCGAGGACCTCCGCCAGCGGCAGCCCCGTACGCGCGGACACCTCGACGCACTCGCGCACCTCGCGCATGGTCCGCGGCCGGTGCCCCGGACCGTCGTCGCAGCACCGGCAGTTCGGATGAAACCGCAGCCCCGCGTCGAGCACGGCCGCGAGCGCCCGCCAGCCGTCGCGGTCCCGCCTCGGCGGGACGGCCAACTGCACCCCCGCATCCGTGAGCACCCGCCCGCACCCGGGACACGGCGCCGGCTCCCCATTGCGCTTGTACGACGCCCGGCAGTCCACACACACATGATGCGACCGCCGCGTCGCCGCATTCCCGAACCCCATCCCCCGAACCTACGCCTCCGGCCGCCACCCGCGACAACGGTTTTCCCCGACCGCCAGCGAGCGGGGGGAGCGGGCGAACGGTGCTGGATACAGTCGCTGTTCATGACGGACGACTGGCGAAAGGACCGAATCGGCAGCGCTTTGCGGGGCGAGAACCCGACGGTGCTACGGAGGCTGGAAGCGGGCTTCGCGGTGGTGGGCGATGTGCAGTTCCTTCCGGGCTACTCGCTGCTTCTGGTGGACGACCCCGCGGTGCGGCGGCTGTCCGAGCTGCCGCGGCGGAAGCGGCTGGCGTTCCTGTCCGACATGGACGAGCTGGGTGAAGCCGTCGAACGGGCCTGCGCACGGCTGGACCCGGCCTTCCTCCGGATCAACCTCGAGATCCTGGGGAACACCGACCCCTTCCTGCACGCGCATGTGTGGCCGCGGTTCGCCTGGGAGCCGGCCGGCCTCGTGGGCAGACCGGTGTGGCTGTATCCGCGGGAGAAGTGGACCGACGAGCAGTACGCGCTGGGCCCGCGGCACGACGCCGTGCGTGCCGCGATCGGCCGGGAGCTGGACCGGCCGGCGCCCTGACCTCTGGCGCTGGGCCGAGAGCTCCCAACGCGGTTGCAAGCACAGTGCGCCCGCAGCCGGGGGAGGCGGGCAGGGGCAGCGCCGCCCCGGGGGACAAGGGGAAGGTGCGCGGGTCAGACGCCGGTGGTGCCGTCGATGCGTTCGCGGAGCAAGTCGGCGTGGCCGTTGTGGCGGGCGTATTCGGTGGCCATGTGGGTGTAGATCCAACGGAGGCTCACCTGGCCACCCATGAAGGGTGCGGTGTCGTCCAACTTCCGGGTGGCACAGTTGGCGCGGGCCTGCCCGTCGTCGTGCCGCCCGAGTCGGCGGACCGGGGCGGGTAGATAGGCGGAGCGTCCTCGCTCATCAGCACGCGGCGGAACCAGTTGCGCTCGACCTCGGCCATGTGCTGGACCAGGCCGAGCAGCGTCAGCGGAGAGGGCGGAACGGAGGTGCTGCGCAGCTGCTCTTCGGTCAGGCCCTCGCACTTGGTGGCCAGCGTCGCCCGGTGGAAGTCCAGCCAGCCCTCCAAGGTCGCGCGCTCGTCGGCGTCGAAGGGCGGCGTTGGCCGTTCAACGTTGGTGATGGATGCCGATCCTGCCACCTTGGTCCGACAGTCGGCCCCCCGCGGCCGGCCAGGTACTCGCCGCTCTCTTCGAGATCGGCGGGGCCTGGCGGGTCCGGCAGGGACTGCGGGAGCACCAGCGAACCCCTGCCGCAGGGAGACGCGAAACCCCTGCCGCAGCGAGACGGCAGGGGCGGAGGTCTGGGGGACGGGCTGGGGGAGGAATGGGGCCAGAGACGGAGAGGGGTGGGAGTGGGGAGACAGCGGGGAGCGGTTCAGCTGGCGAGCGGTGTGTCGTCGTCGGTGTCCTCGTCGGCCGCGGACGCCTGCGTCGGGTTCTCGCCGCCGTGGAACTCCGGGTCGATCGCGTTCGCCGCTCCCAGCGCCGTGAGGATCCAGGCGTCTTCCCGAGTCCGGAGCCGCGCTGCCTCTCGATGGGCCAGCGCCGCTTCCAGTTCGTCCAGAGCGGTGTCGAGCCGGGCACTGTCCTTCCCGGCCGCGGCGTCGCGGACGCGCTGCCGTGCTTCCATCACGCCCGCGTTCGCGTCCTCGTACAGGGCGTCGAGCTCGGATTGTTTCGGGTCAGCCATGTGTCCAGCGTACGCGCCGCGATTCTTCGTAGTCGCGCGGCCACGGTCGCCGACGTTCCGGCCGTCGTACTTCCCCCAATTGCCCGGGAGGAGCTGCGGCGGCAGCGCCGCACGCCAGTGGTCAGCCGGGCACGGGTCTGATAGGGGTACCGCATGGATTCCCAGGAGAGGACCGGGTTACCGCATGCTCAGGACGTCTCCGAGTTCCTGGACTGCCTGCGGCAGCTCAAGGAGGCGTCGGGTCTCACGCTGCGGCAGTTGGAGGAGCGGGCTGCCGCGGCCGGTGACTGCCTTCCGCGCAGCACTCTCTCCTCCATGCTGAGCGGCCGGAGGCTTCCCAGGCCCGAGCTGCTCGCCGCGTTCGTCCGGGCCTGCGGTCACGAGCGGCGTCTGGCTACCTGGCTCCAGCTGCGTGACGCCCTCGCCCAGCGCGAGGCCGACGCGGCCGTCGGCTCCCCGGGCGGAGCCGCTGCGAGCGGTGCCGGTGTTGCGGGCGCCGACCGGGCGGAGGCCGCGTCGGCCTCGGCCACCGGTGCTCCCGCCGACGCTGCCGGCACACCGGCGACCGCCACCGGTGCTCCCCGTATCCGACGACTGCCGCGGCACTCGCTGCGGCCCCGGCTGCTGGTTCCGCTCGCGGTCGCCGTACTGCTCGCCGCCACGGCCGGAGTGCTCGGCACCCGTGGTGCCGGGTCCGGTGACGACAAGGCCGGGTCCTCCCGTGCCCCGGCTGTCACCGACGCCGCGAAGGAGTCCTCCGCTGACGCCGCCGCAGCGGGCACCGCCGCCACCGACGTTCCACGCGGCGCGGTCCGGGTGCGTCCCCTCTCCGCCCCTCAGCTGTGTGTCACCGACGGACTGGTCCCGGACAAGCGCTATACGTCGCAGGTCGCCGTGCAGCGTCCCTGTGACCAGACGCAGCCGATGACGACCCGGCTCACGCGCGGGCCGGGCAGCGACAGCAACCGCTATCGCATCCAGTGGCACCACTCCGAGTTCGGCACCGGCTGCCTCAAGGTTCTCGGCTCGGGACCGGGCAAGGACCTCCTGGAGCCCTGGGACGCATGCGAGCGGACCGACTACTTCCGCCTGGTGCGCGTACTGGGCAAGGACGCCTACACGCTGCGGGCTGAGGACGGCCGCTGCGTCGGCGTCGCGCGTCCCGTCACCGCCGAGGGCTCAAAAGTTGTCGCCCAGCGCTGTACCTCGGCCCGCCACCAGCTGTTCCGTATCGAGTCCGCACGCGGCTGACCGCCTGCCGGCCCGTCGTCCCTCACCCCCCGTGGCTGAGGGACGACCGGGAGCCCGGCAGCGGCCGTACCGAAGGAAGTACCGCACGGCTCCGATCCTTCGGTGCGGTGGCCGTCGGCGGAAGAGGGAGCGGGCTGTCCCGGACGGCCGTTCGCTGTCCCCGCAGCTCACCGACGTGTCCGGGCGCTGTCCCGGACAGTGCCGGTCGTTCAGAAAGAGCTGGCTTCGGCCGGTGGAGCACCTTAGCCTCGGCGGCGAGCAGCCCAGCTCGCAGAGCACAGGTCCGTATGCCACGGCAGCGCGGGGCGCCCGGACCTCGCGACCCGGAGGTGAGAGCGGTTGAGCACGCTGACGATTGCGGTGGACGACCTTTCCGGCCCGGAGACAGCCCGCTTCCTGGACGAACACGTTCAGCAGATGCGGTCCCTCACCCCGCTGGAGAGCAAGCACGCGCTTGATCTCGACAGCCTGCGGAAGCCGGAAATAACGTTCTGGTCGGCCTCCGAGGGCGGCATCCTTGTCGGGTGCGGCGCCCTGAAAATGCTGGATCCTGCGCACGCGGAACTGAAATCGATGCGCACGAAGCCGACCCGGCAGCGGAGCGGGATCGCCTCAAGACTGCTGCAGCACATCATTGCCGAGGCCGAAGGCATGGGCTTCGAGCGGCTGAGCCTCGAGACGGGGGCAGCCGAGTTCTTCCGGCCGGCGCGCAGACTGTACGAGAAGTTCGGCTTCAGGTACTGCGAACCGTTCGCCGACTACCGGCCGGATCAGAACAGCGTCTTCATGACCAGAACTGTCCGACAGCCCTGACAGAGCTGATCAGGCGGGACGATCAAGCGGTCTGTGGCGTCTTCTCGTCCTTGAGCATCTTGCGGAGTTCTTCGCGCAGCTCTGGCGTGTCGGTGTGACCGTGCACGGAAGCCGCGTGCTCGGCGGCGGCCCGGACCACCTCGTCCTCCTCACCGGCAATGGTGAGCGTGCACTTCGACTCGCTCGGGTAGTCCCGGCAGTCCGCTACCTTCCGCATCGAGGGCACCTTCTTCCCCTATGGCTTACAGGTACCTCCGCAATCCAGGGTCCCGCGGCGGGCCCGGCCGGGCAAACGTGCCGCTGTGCGCCCCGCCGCGTCAGCCGGCCGGCTGCGCGGCGACCGCTTGCCCGCGTACCGGCGGCGGGCCGCAACCGCCAGCAGGCCGACGCCCACCGCGCCGACCAGGAGGGTTGTCCAGCCGGGCAGCTGCGCGGCCCGCAGCAGCCCGGCGACGCCGAAGCTGGTGTCCCAGCCGGCCTCCGTGATTGCCGAGCCGAACCCCTGGACGACGAGGATGGCGCTGAACAGCAAGAGCAGTCCCTGCCCCGATGTGGTGCCCGGCTTGTCGGCGCGGGGCTTCAACTGGTTCGCCACGGCGAGCAGTACCTCCGTCGTCGGTGCACCGGCTCCCGTTCCGATGCGAGTGCATCACATCGTGCAGGGAGAGCCGATACGATGCAAGTGCATCAGAACGCGGAGAGGAGCGGACCGTGCCCAGGCAGGTCGACCACGAGGAACGGCGCCGAAGGATCGCCGAGGCGGTCTGCACCCTGATCGCCCGCTCCGGCATGGAGGCGGTCAGCCTCCGCGATGTCGCCGCGCAGGCCGAGGTGTCCATGGGAGCTGTCCAGCGGAGTTTCCGCACCAAGGAGGACATGCTGCTCTTCGCGCTGGAACACCTCACCCAGTACGTCAGCGAACGCGCCGAACAGCGCATTGCCGCGACCTCCACGCCGCAGGCCGCGGCCACGCTGCTGTCCCACACACTGGCCGAACTCGCCCTGCTGGAGGAGGAGTCCAGGAGACAGGCGCACGTCTGGCTGGCCTTCGTCGCCCATGCCCCGGCCAGCGAGAGGCTGGCCGCCGTACTGAAGGACACCTACGCCAAGCTCCACGACCTCCTCGTCCGGCTCCTGCGGTACGGCCAGGACACCGGGGAGGTCGCCGCAGACCTCGACGCCGCGCGCGAAGCGCACGCCCTCCTCGCGCTGGCCGACGGGCTGACAGCGCACGTTGTCGCGGGCCACCACTCCTCGGCGACGGCGCTGGCCGTCCTGCAGCGCCAGGTCGACCAGGTGCTGGTGGAACCGCCCGGCAACGGCTGACAGGCCGGCCGTCCGCACCCGGGCCCAGGGCGCCGTGCGGGCTATGCGGCCGGAGTGCGGCCTACGTAGACGGTGTTGGCCGAGGTGCCGCCGTGCAAGGGGTTGTCGAAGGTGACGGTGTGGGCGCGGGCGCCGGGGAACACGGTGGCGAGGGTGCTGGTGAAGCGGTCCTCCGGAGGATCGTCCGACCACAGGGCGAAGACACCGCCGGGGTGCAGATGCCGGGCCAGCCGGCGGAGCCCGGCCGGCTCGTAGAGAGCCGCGTTGCCCGGGCGCAGTACGTGCCGGGGCGAGTGGTCGATGTCCAGCAGGATGGCGTGGAAGCGCCGCCGCGGGGCCTCCGGGTCGAAGCCCTCGGCCGCGGCGGCGAGAGCGAAGAAGTCCCCGTGCACCGGGCGGAAGCGGGCATCCCCGAACAGCCGGGAGCCCACCGGGACCAGCTGCCGCTCGTGCCACTCGATCACTTCGCCGAGCGCCTCGACCACCAGCAGCGAGCGCACCCGGGAGTCGCGCAGCGCCGCCTCGGCGGTGTAGCCGAGGCCCAGGCCGCCCACCACTACGTCCAGTTCGCCCCGGGGCGCCTCGGCCAGACCGAGCCGGGCCAGCGCGACTTCCCCTTCCGTGAACAGGCTGGTCATCAGGAAGTCGTCGTCGAGCTTGACCTCGTACACATCGGCCCCGGAAGCAGGGTCCCGACGGCGCCGCAAGCTGATCTCCCCCAGCTCGGTCGGTCGCCAGTCGAGCTCCTCGAATCGTGTGCTCACGCGGCAAACCTACCGTGATCAAGGCCGGTCGGCGGATTCCCCGGCAGCGGGCCGTGGAGCGTGTGCCCGGACGCCTTCCGGCCACACCCCCCTCTCGAAAGTGTCGGCCCTCCCTGATGAAATGCGTATCGTGACAGGTGCGACAGGTAAGTGGTCATCGGATACAGCAGCCCCTATCACCTCGTACGCAGCGATCGGGGACAGCTTCACCGAAGGTGTCGGAGACCCGGGCCCCGACGGAGTCTTCGCCGGGTGGGCCGACCGGCTCGCCCAGCTGCTGGCGGAACAGGCACCCGACGGCTTCCGCTACGCCAACCTGGCCGTACGCGGACGCCTGTTGGGCCAGATCATCAGCGAGCAGGTGCCCCGCGCCAAGGAACTCGCCCCCGATCTGGTGACGTTCGGCGCCGGTGGCAACGACATCCTGCGGCCGGGGTCCGACCCTGACGCCCTCGCCGAACGCTATGAAGCAGCGCTGACCGAACTGCTCACCACCGTCGGCACCGTGGTGGTGTGCACGGGCTTCGACACCCGCAACTTCCCGCTGCTGCGCCATCTCCGGGGCCGGATCGCCACGTACAACGGCCATCTGCGCGCGGTCGCCGACCGGCACGGCTGTCCCGTGCTCGACCTGTGGTCGCTGCGCGGCGTGCAGGACCGCAGGGCGTGGGACGAGGACCGCCTCCACCTGTCCCCCGAGGGGCACCGGCGGGTCGCCATGCGGTGTGCCGAAGTGCTGGGCCTCGAGCCGCCCGCCGGCCCGGACGAGCCCTGGCCGGCCGCACCGGGTCCCGCCGCCACCTCGCGCCGGGACGACCTGTACTGGGCCCGCCAGTATCTGCTCCCGTGGATCGGCCGCCGGCTGCGCGGGCAGTCGTCCGGCGACAACGTCCGGGCCAAGCGCCCCGACCTCCTCCCGCTGCACACCCCGGAGCCCTGACGTCCGGCCGGACGGCTCACCGCTGTGCAGCGGGGGAGAAGAGCTCGTCCGGCAGGCCGAAGTGGTCGCGGAGGGCACGCCGTCCCTCGGACGTGACAGCCACCGCGCGGGTGGTGCCGATCCGGGCGACCCATCCCGCGGTGAACGCGTGGCGGCACAGCGCGGCGCCGACGGCGCCCGCGAGATGGGGGCGCCGTTCCGTCCAGTCCAGGCACGACCGCACCGACGGCCTGCGGGTGCCGGCCGGGACGGAGACGCCGAGCTCGCCGAGCCAGGCGTCACCCTCGGCGGTGAGCCGGAGCCCGTTGTCCCAGTCCAGCAGGGACCGCTCGGTCAGCGCGTCGGTGATCGCGACTCCGAGGGTTCCGGCCAGGTGGTCGTAGCAGGTGCGGGCGTGCGCGAGCGCCGCCTTGCGGCCCGCAGCGGAGAGAGAGCGCGGCGGCGTGCGGTGGTCGGGGGCCAGCGCGGCGAGGTTCTCGACCAGCTCGGCGACGTGCGCATCGGCGAGCCGCACATAGCGGTGCCGCCCCTGCCGCTCCTCCGCCAGCAGGTTTCCGCGTACGAGGGCGTGCAGGTGCTCCGTCGCCGTGGACGCCGCCACCCCCACGTGCCGGGCCAGCTCGCTCGCCGTCCACGCCCGGCCGTCGAGCAGGGCCAGACAGAAGGCCGAGCGCGTGCGGTCGGCCAGCAGCTTGGCGACAGCGGCGAGATCGGGACCTGTGGCGGGAGTGCGCCGAGTGCTCATGTGCACGATTATCGCCCGTAACGCTTCGGCCGGGGCCGAAGCCTCCGCTTCCTACGCTCCCGGCCATGAACACCGCACCCACCGACACCGGCCTCCTGTCCGCAGGCGCGGGCATCGCGCACACCGCGATCGAGCCGAGCATCCTGTACTTCGGGACGCCGGTCGTCCTCCTCTCGACGGAGAACCAGGACGGATCCTTCAACCTCGCGCCCATGTCCTCCGCGTGGGCCCTCGGGCGGACGGTCGTCCTCGGGCTGGGCCGCGAGGGGCAGACCGCGCGGAACCTGGGGGAGCGGCCCGGCCTCGTGATCAATCTGCCCGCCCCCGCGCTGTGGCCCGCGGTGGAGCGGCTGGCACCGCTGACCGGCCGGAATCCCGTGCCTGCGACCAAGGCGGACGGCTGCCGATACGAACCGGACAAGTTCATCGCAGCGGGGCTCCACATGGAGCCTTCCCACACCGTACGGCCCCCTCGTGTCGCCGAATGCCCCCTCCAGTTCGAGGCCCGCGCCGAGCCGCCGCGTCCCGAGGTCTCCGGGGAGTGCGTCATCATCGAAGCCGTCGTACGGAAGGTGCACGCCGATCCCCGGATCGTCGTTCCCGGTACGGATCACATCGATCCCGCCGCCTGGAGCCCGCTCATCTACAACTTCCGCCACTACTTCGGCCTCGGCCCGCAGCTCGGGCACTCCTACCGCAGCCAGACGCCAGACCCGTCCGCACCGGAGTAATTGCGAGCGCATCGCAGCTGGTCAGAGCATGTAAGACAGCTGTAGCCGCAATCGGGTTTCTGTGCCACCGTGACCGGTATGGAGGGGAGAGAGCACCACCACAGCCACAGGGAGCACCACCACGGCCACGGCCGTCACCACCGCCCGTACCTCTCCCGGCTGCGTCACCGGCTGGCCCACATACTCACCCCGCACAGCCATGAGGCGGCGGACAAGGTGGACGCGGCGATGGAGACGTCCCGGGAGGGGATGCGCACGCTGTGGATCTCGCTGGCCGTCCTCGGCGCCACCACGGTGGTGCAGGCGGTCATCGTCGCGCTGTCCGGGTCGGTGGCGCTGCTCGGCGACACGGTCCACAACGCGGCCGACGCGCTGACCGCGGTGCCGCTGGGCATCGCCTTCGTCCTGGGGCGGCGGGCGGCCAACCGCCGCTACACCTACGGGTACGGCCGGGCCGAGGACCTGGCGGGCATCCTCATCGTCGCCACGATCGCCGCGTCGGCGGCGCTCGCGGCGTGGGCGGCGGTGGACCGGCTGCTCGACCCCCGGGAGGTCACGCACCTGTGGGCGGTCGCCGGCGCGGCGCTGGCCGGGTTCGTGGGCAACGAGTGGGTCGCCCGCTACCGCATCCGCACCGGCCGCCGGATCGGATCGGCTGCCCTGGTCGCCGACGGACTGCACGCCCGCACCGACGGCTTCACCTCGCTGGCCGTGCTGCTGGGTGCGGGCGGTTCCGCGCTCGGCTGGCGGTTCGCCGACCCCGTCATCGGGCTGCTGATCACGGGCGCCATCCTCTTCGTCCTGCGGGACGCCGCCCGGGAGGTCTACCGGCGGCTGATGGACTGCGTCGACCCCGCGCTGGTCGCCACCGCCGAGACGGCGCTGCGCGGCGTACCCGGGGTACGCGGCGTGGGGCAGGTGCGGATGCGGTGGATCGGCCACACGCTGCGGGCCGAGGCCGACATCGTGGTCGACGCCCACCTCACGGTCGTGGCGGCGCATGAACTGGCCGTCGAAGCCGAGCACGCCCTGATCCACGCGGTGCCCCGGCTGACCGCGGCAACCGTGCACACCGACCACACGGCGCTCGGCAGCGACCCGCACGCGGCCCTGGCCCACCACGCTCACGGTGCTCTGCGGATCTTGTTGCGGTGAGGGGCTGCCCCTGCCCGATGCTTGCGGGCTGCGGGTCAGTTGTGGCTTGTCGCGCAGTTCCCCGCGCCCCTTCGGGCGCGGGAACCTACCGCCGCGCCGAGTACCGCCAAAAGGCGGGAAACGCGCCCGCAAGGGCAACCATGGCGGCCACCACCAGCAGCCCGCCCCCCACCACGGTGGGGCGGGCCCCCGCGGCGGCGCCCACGGTGCCGTGCAGCAGGTCGGCGAGGCGGGGACCGCCGGCCACCACCACGGTGAACACCCCCTGCATGCGGCCCCGCATCTCGTCGGTTGCGGCGGACTGCAGGATGGCACCTCGGAAGACCATGGACACCATGTCGGCCGCGCCCGCGAGCGCGAGGAAGACAGCCGCCGGCCACAGCGGTCCTGACAAGCCGAACCCGGCGACGGAGAGCCCCCAGACGCAGATCGCGAGCACGACCATCACGCCGTGCCGGCTCACTCGCGAGTACAGGCCCGACAGCACTCCGCACAGCACCGCCCCCACCGGGATCGCCGCGTACAGCACGCCCAGTGAGCTTCCCCCGCCCTCCGGTCCGCCGAAGTCGAGCTGTGCCATCTGCGGGAACAGCGCCCTGGGCATGCCGAGCACCATGGCGATGACGTCCGCCAGGAACGAGACCAGCAGCAGCCGCATCCGCACCAGATAGCGGAACCCGGCGGCGATATCGGCCAGTCCGGCACGCCGGGTCGCGCCCTTGAGCGGCGGCAGCGCCGGGAGCCGCCACACAGCCCACAGCGCCACCAGCAGCGCCAGCGAGTCGCACAGGTACAGCACCGGAAGTCCGAGGACCGGCACCAGCGCACCGGCCAGCAGCGGACCGACGATCTGGCCGAACTGCCACACGGTGGAGGTCAGGGCCGTGGCGGAGGGCAGCTGGCCGGCGGGCACCAGCCGCGCCACCGAGGCGGTACGGGTCGGCTGGTTGATCCCGAACAGCGCCTGCTGCACGGCGAGCAGCACCAGCAGTACGGCGACGGAGCGCGTCCCCGTGGCTGCCTGGGCCCAGAACAGCAGCGAGGTCGCCGCGATCCCGGCGTTGGTGAACAGCAGCAGTCTGCGCCGGTCCATCAGATCGGCGACAGCGCCGCCCCACAGCGCGAAGACGACCAGCGGCACCAGCGCGGCCGCCCCCGCGAGACCGACGAGCGCTGAGGAGCCGGTGTCGTCGTAGATCTGCAGCGGCACGGCGACGGCCGTCAACTGGCTGCCGATCCCGGTGACCACGGTCGACGACCAGAGCCGCCGGAAGGGCGCGATCCGCAGCGGCGTGGTGTCCATGGTGAACCGCCGCAGCCGCCGCAGGCCGGCTCTTCGCCCCGGCACCGAACCGGACCCGGTGTTCGAGCCGGCGTGCTTCGAGGGGGCGGTGGGCTCCGGTGCGGACCGTTCGCCGGAGCCGGTCGAGGAGGGTCCTGACGAGGGCGGACCTGGCTGGTCCTGACGCGGTGTGTCGGTGGTCACCGGCCGATCTCCGTTCTCGGCCGGGAAGTCCCGCCAGGCGTACGCTGCCGCGTCACCCCGGCCGTTCGAGCAGGCTGAAGGGACGCGTTGATTGACGTTAACGCCTACGGTCGCGGCTCGGGGCGGCTGTTGTGTACAGCACCCGGAGCCATACGCGCCGAGCACGGTAACCGGCGCCCCGTAGTCGGGTCAACCGACTATTGACGACCGGGGGTTGGGTGTCGGGCGTCGGGCGTCGGCTGTCAGGCGTTGTGCCCGCGACCGGCCACCTGGTGGCCGGTAATGGTCCGTGCCACCCGTCACGCTCTGGTTGCCTGCGGCTACCATCTTGTAGCGTCCCGCCGGTCGGCCGACCTGCCTCGCCACGTATGGAGGTACATCCGTGAACCCGGATCACTCGGATCAGCAGTGGGACATCGTCTCCGGAGTGGGCGTGACCGCCCTCGCGGTCGCGGCCGGGAGAGCGATTGAGACGTCCCGGCCCGACGCGCTGGTCAAGGATCCGTACGCCGCCGCCTTCGTCGCGGCGGCCCCGGCACCTCTCCCGTTCCCCGTCACCATGGAGGAGTTGGGGGAGCGGTCGGAGCTGCCCGAACTGCTGGGGCTGATGAACGAGTACCTGGGCGTCCGGTCCCGGGTCTTCGACGACTTCCTCACCGACGCAGCGCAAGGCGGCATACGCCAGGTCGTCATCCTCGCCTCCGGCCTCGACACCCGGCCCTTCCGGCTGAAGTGGCCCCGGGGCACCCGCTGTTTCGAGCTGGACCAGCCCCTGGTCCTGGACTTCAAGCTGCGCGTCCTGGACGAGCGCGGCGCGGCAGCGGCGTGCGCCCAAACACCGGTCCCCGTCGATCTGCGCGAGGACTGGGCCGCAGCCCTGGAGGCCGCGGGCTTCGACGCGTCCCGTCCGACCGCCTGGCTGGCCGAAGGGCTGCTGCCGTATCTGCCACCGGAGGCCGAGGAGCGGCTGTTCAAGGAGATCGACCGGCTCTCGGCTTCCGGCAGCCGCGCCGCTGTCGAGTACGCACACGCCACCAACGACGTGCTGCGCCAGGAGCTGTTGCGGGACGGCAGCGCAGCCCTCGGCATCGACCTGCCGGCGCTGCTGCCCGACGGGGACAAGCGCGGCATCGAGGAGCAACTGGCCGCCCTCGGCTGGGAGTACGAGAGCCGCTCGGTGCACGAGTCGGCGCAACTGCACGGCCGTACGCTCACCTCGGCCCCGGAGGCGCTGGAGAGGATGCTGCACCTCTTCGCCCGGCGCCCCTGACCCGGTCCGGAGCTCCGGCGCGCCCGCGGCCGCACTCGGGAGCGCGCCCGCGAGCGCGGCCGGAACCTCCGGCATTTCGGTGGCGTCAGGCGCCTGCCCCCCGGCTGTCGCGGTGGAGGGCGCGGTCCGGGGTGCCGAACCTGTCCGCGGCGAGCCGGGCCTGGTGCCAGTGCGGGTAGATCAGTTGGGGAGCGCTCACCTTGTCGAGCCGTTCCACGTCCTCGGTGCTGAGGCGGACGTCCACGGCGCCGAGGTTGTCCCGCAGCTGTTCGTCCTTGCGGGCGCCGATGACCAGGGTGGTCACCCCGGGCTGCGCCAGCAGGTACGCGAGGGAGACCTGGGCGGGCGAGGCGCCGTGCGCGGCGGCGATGTCGACGACGGTCTCGATGGTCTCGTACAGCTTGGCCTCGTCCCGCACCGGTGGTTCGTCCCACTCGGTCAGATGCCTGCCGCCTTCGGCCTGCTGTCCGCGCCGGTACTTGCCGGACAGGAGGCCGCCGGCCAGCGGGCTCCACACCATGATCCCGAGTCCCTGGTCGAGCGAGAGCGGCACCAGTTCGTACTCGGCGTCGCGGGATTCGAGGGAGTAGTAGATCTGGTTGCTGACGAAGCGCTGGTAGCCGTGTGCGTCCGCGACGCCGAGCGCCTTCATCAGCTGCCACCCGGAGTAGTTCGAGACCCCGAGGTAGCGGACCTTCCCCGCCCGCACCAGGGAGTCCAGCGCCTCCATGGTCTCCTCCAGCGGGGTGAGGCCGTCCCACTCGTGGACGTGGTAGATGTCCAGGTGGTCCGTGCCCAGCCTGCGCAGGCTGCCCTCGACCTGGCCGAGGATGTGATGGCGCGACAGCCCCTGGTCGTTGGGGCCGTCACCCATGGGCATCCGCACCTTCGAGGACAGCAGCAGCCGGTCCCGCCGGCCGGAGATCACCTCGCCGAGTATCTCCTCGCTGAGCCCTGAGGAGTACATGTTGGCGGTGTCGAAGACGTTGACTCCCGCGTCCAGACACATGTCCACCTGACGCCGAGCCCCGGCGACATCCGTGGAGCCGACGTTCCCGAACACGTCCCGGCCACCGAACGTCATCGTCCCCATGGTCAGTACCGAAACCCGCAGGCCGGATCGGCCCAACTGCCTGTACTCCATCCAAGCTCCTCGGCTGTGTCGGTGGGTGCCGGCCGCCGTGCGGCGGTGGCACTCGGCGTCTACCACTCACGCGGCCTGCTCATTCAACCTTCAACCAGCAGCCCGGGAATTGCGTGCGGTGCAATGACTCCTTGCGAACGTTGCACTGGATTCAGCCGTCTTGGTGCCGCAGAGTGCTGGTCATGACCAACAACGACTCCCTGGCCGTGGTGAGCCAGAGCGGCCCCAGCGTCACGTTCTTCTCCGTCGGCTCGTACCACGAACTGGGCACTGTCGAAGTGCCCAGCGAGCCGCACGAGCTCTGCTTCGACCCGGCGCGCCGGCTGCTGTACTGCTCGATCGCCTACCGGTCCGGCTACTACCACAGCAACTCGGGGCGAGCCCACGAGATCGCCGTCATCGATCCGGACGAACGGCGACTGGTCGAGATCATCGATCTCACCCCGGAGCACGCGCCGCACGGGCTGGTCCTGGACCGCGACCGCGACGTGCTCCACATCAGCGTCGAGGCGACGGACTCCGCGCCGGGCGCGGTGCTCGCCCTGGACCCCGACTCCCGGAAGGTGCTGCGCCGCGTCCCGGTCGAGGCGCCCGGCCCGCACTGGTTCACCGTCACCCCGGACGGGCGGTACGCGTACTCGGCCAACAAGGAAGCGCCGTACGTCTCCGTCGTGGAGCTGGAGACCGGACGGCTGCTGCACCGCATCCCGGTGCCCGGCAGCGAGGGTATCGACATCGCGCCGGACGGCAGCTACGTGTTCGTGGCGACCCCGAAGGGCGACTTCTCCGCCGCTTCACGGGGCGACGCGGGAATCGTGGTGATCGACACGGCGGAGCAGCGCGTGGTGCGCACGCTTCCGACGCAGAGCGTCAACTTCCCCGTCCACACGACGAGTCAGGGCCTCGTGCTCACCGGCGAGCTGCGGCTGGCGGAACCCGAACCCGGCACGGAAGGGCTCGGCACCCAGACCGACGGCGTGCTCAACGTCTACTCACGCGCTGACCCCGGCGCTGAGCTGCTGGGGCAGGTGGAGGTGGGCCGGTTCCCGCTGACCATCACCTCGTCCCCCGACGGCTCGACGGCCTACGTCGCCAACGTGGTGTCCTCCACGGTCACCGTGGTGGACCTGCCGGCCCTGCGCCCGCTCACCACCCTGTCGGTGCCCCGCGCCGGCGAGCCGGGCGCTCACGGACTGGCGTACATCCCGGCGCCCTGAGCGGCACAGGGAGCGGCAACCGCCCCTGCGGGCCGGGCTTCCGCCCTGAGCCGTGCATCGTCCCTCCGGCCGTTCGCCCCGGCCGGCCGGGCGCCGTCAGCGGCGCTGCTGTCCGGCCGGCCGGGGCGCGAGTATGCTCCGCAGCCGGTCGATGCCCTCCCGCCAGGAGGTGCTGTCCGAGGCGCCTTCCTCCCACAGCTCCGGCAGCTCGGACGGCTCCGAGACGACCCGGTCGAGTGCCTGGACGGCCAGCGAGCGCAGCCCGGTGAGATCGGGGAGCGGCTCTTCGGGTCCGTCGAGGCCGCCGACGGGGGTGCCGCCGGGGCACTGTGCCGCTATCAGCGCTGCTGCGGCGACGGCCTCCTGGGACTCATCCGCCTCCAGATAGTCACCGGTCCCGGCCACCCGCATGAGCGTGTTGCGGACGATGTCCTCGCGCGCGTCCGCGCTCGCCTCGTCGAGGGCGGCGCAGAAGTCACCCGCGGCGTCGTTGTCGAACGGACCCGTGTCCCAACTACCCATCCAGCTCTCCTGATCGTGCTGACGACCCGGGCATCCTCGCAGCAGCCACTGACAACGGCTGCTGCGATGGCCCAGCAGTTGAATTGCTCTTGAAATTCATTTCCATTAACCTTCCGGAGTCGTCACCACACCAGGAGGTTTCCCGTGGCCGTGCCCAAGCGGAAGATGTCCCGCAGCAACACCCGGCACCGCAGGTCCCAGTGGAAAGCGGCCACGCCGCAACTCGTGCCCGTCACGGTCGACGGGAAGGTCCACCGGGTGCCGCAGCGGCTGGTCAAGGCGTACGAACGCGGCCTGCTGCGGCCGGAGGACTGAGCGCCTGTGACGGGCGACCGGCTTCCCGTGACGGTGCTCTCCGGCTTTCTCGGCGCGGGAAAGACCACCCTGCTCAACCATGTCCTCGGCAACCGGGAGGGCCTCCGGGTGGCGGTGATCGTCAACGACATGAGCGAGGTCAACATCGATGCCGCCCTCGTCCGCGGTGGCCAGGCCGCCCTCTCCAGGACCGAGGAACGGCTGGTCGAGATGACCAACGGCTGCATCTGCTGCACCCTGCGCGACGACCTGCTGGAGGAGGTCGGCCGGCTCGCGGGCGAGGGCCGTTTCGACTACCTGCTCATCGAGTCGAGCGGCATCTCGGAGCCCATGCCGGTGGCCGCCACCTTCGCCTTCCCGCGCGACGACGGCGCCACCCTCGGCGATCTCGCCCGGCTCGACACCATGGTCACCGTGGTCGACGCGGCGAACTTCCTCCCCGAACTCACCGGAGGCGACGGGCTGCTGGAGCGCGGGCTCGATCAGTACGAGGGCGACGAGCGGACCGTCAGCGATCTGCTGACCGACCAGATCGAGTTCGCCGATGTCATCGTGCTGAACAAGCTCGACCTCGTGGACGTGGCGGAGGCCGAGCGCTTGCAGGCCGCACTCGCCCGGCTCAACCCGGTGGCCCGTATCGTCCCCGCCCGGCACGGGCGGGTGGAGCTGCGGGAAGTCCTCGGGACGGGCCTCTTCGACCTCGACCGCGCCTCGCAGGCACCCGGCTGGGTGCGCGAGCTCAACGGCGACCATGTGCCGGAGACCGAGGAGTACGGAATCTCCAGCATGGTCTTCCGCTCCGCCCGGCCCTTCCACGCCGCACGGCTGTGGCGGTTCGTCACCCAGGAGCTGGACAGCGGCGCATTCGGCCAAGTGCTGCGGTCCAAGGGGTTCTTCTGGCTCGCGGACCGCCCGCACGTGGCCGGACTGTGGTCACAGGCCGGCTCCGTGGCCCGGTTCGAGCCCGCCGGCGTCCGGGAGGAGGGGGACCGTGGGCAGGAGCTGGTGTTCATCGGGGCCGGGCTGCGCCCCGAGGCGCTGCGGACGGCGCTGAGCGCCTGCCTCCTCGCCGAGGGCGAGAGCGCCTGCGCCGACGACCCCCTCCCGGCGTGGGACATCCACGGCATGGATGACGGCTGTGCCCATGAGGAAGCCGGCCCCGGCGAGCGGGCGGGGGCGCTCGCGTGAGTTTTCGCCTGAGTGCATAGCAGCCAAGGAATGGCAGTCACGGAAAATCCCCGGTGCCGCATTGCGGGCCGGGGATTGCCTTGGCTATGCTCGGTATTTCTGTGTGTCAACACAGAAAAAGCCCTTGAGAAAGGGCTGTCAGTGAAAAGAACTGTACCGGGCAGGGAGCCGTTTTGTCAAACCGGGGAAGCGCTGAGTTGCAGCACGAGCAGGACTACATCGACCACCTCTACGCCCGGGTCGATGCACTGCGTGCGCAGACCGCGACGGCCGTCGAGGAGGCCCAGCGGCCGGACGGCAACACCCGGCAGGCGCGCGTCGAGCGGGATGTGCGCGTCGCGGAGCGCTCGGGGCTGCTGGCCGCGCTGAACGCGGTGGACGGCTCGCTGTGCTTCGGCCGTATCGACCTCAGCGACGGTGGCTCGCACCACATCGGCCGGATCGGCATCCGCGAGGACGACGACGAGCGCACGCCGATCCTCATCGACTGGCGCGCCCCGGTGGCCCGGCCCTTCTACCTCGCCACCGGACACACCCCCATGGGGCTGCGCCGGCGGCGGCACATCACCACCCTCGGACGTACGGTCACCGAGCTGCACGACGAACTGCTCGACCTGGAGGACGCGGAACGCACCGGCTACGAGGATCCCAGCGGCGACGCCGTCCTCCTCGCCTCCCTCGGCGCGGCCCGTACCGGCCGGATGAGCGACATCGTGCGCACCATCCAGGCCGAGCAGGACCGCATCATCCGCGCCCCGCACTCCGGCGTCCTCGTGGTGGAGGGCGGCCCCGGCACCGGCAAGACCGCCGTCGCGCTGCACCGGGCCGCGTTCCTGCTCTACGAGCACCGCGAGGTGCTCGCCAAGCGCGCCGTGCTGATCGTCGGCCCGAACCCGGCGTTCCTGTCCTACATCGGTGAAGTGCTGCCCTCACTCGGTGAGACCGGCGTGTTGCTGGCCACCCTCGGCGAGCTGTACCCGGGCATCGAGGCACGCGGCACGGACAGCCCGCGTGCTGCCGCGGTCAAAGGCCGTGCCGAGCTGGCGGAGGCTCTGCGGCTGGCCGTACGCGACCGGCAGCAGGTGCCGGAGCCGGGCGAGCCGGTCGTCGTCCCGCACGACGACGGCGATCTGGTCCTCGACTGGCATCTGGTCGACGAAGCGCGCGAGGCCGCCCGCGCCACCCGGCTCCAGCACAACCTCGCCCGCCCGCACTTCGCCTTCCGCATCATCGACGCGCTCACGGCGCAGCTCGTCGAACGTATCGGCACCGACCCCTACGGCGGTCCCAACCTGCTGGGCCCGGACGATGTCGCGCAGCTCGGCAAGGCCGTCGCCGCCAACCCGGAGGTGCACGCGGCGATCTCCCAGCTGTGGCCGGAGCTGACGCCCGAGGAGTTCGTGGCCGACTATCTGGCCGAGCCCACCCATTTGTCCGAGGAGGACGCCGCCGCGATCCGCCGCCCGGTCACCTCGCCGGCCGACTGGACCCCGGCGGATGTACCGCTGCTGGACGAGGCCGCCGAGTTGCTGGGTGAGGACGACAGCGCACAGCGGGCGGCCGCCGAGGCGGAGCGCCAGGAGCGGATCGCGTACGCCGAGGGAGTGCTGGAAGTCGCCCGCGGTTCGGAGTCCTTCGAGTTCGAGGACACCGAGTCGGAGATCCTGGCCGCGCACGACATCATCGACGCCGAGCGGATGGCGGAACGCCACGAGGAGGCCGACCACCGTTCGGCGGCCGAGCGCGCTGCCGCCGACCGCACCTGGGCGTTCGGGCACATCATCGTGGACGAGGCGCAGGAGCTGTCCCCGATGGCCTGGCGGCTCCTCATGCGGCGCTGCCCGACCCGTTCCATGACGCTGGTCGGCGACCCGGTGCAGACCAGCGAGGAGGCGGGGGTCGGCTCCTGGGAGGACATCCTCGCGCCCTACGTCGAAAACCGCTGGGAGCACACCAGGCTCGCCGTCAACTACCGTACGCCCGCCGAGATCATGGAGCTCGCCGGAGCCGTCGTACGTGCAGAGCACCCCGGCTTCGCACCGCCCTCCTCGGTCCGCTCCACGGGCACCCGCGCCTGGGCCAGGCAGGTGACCGGCGACCTGGCGGCCGAGGTCGCCGAGGCGGCGCTGGCGCAGACCCCGGACGAGGGCCGGCTCGCCGTCATCGCACCCCGCCGGCTGCACGAGGCGCTGGCAGCGCGGCTGCCCGGCGTGGTCGCGGGCGCTGAGCCGGACCTCACCCGGCACCTGGTGCTGCTCGCCCCCCGCCAGGCCAAGGGGCTCGAATTCGACCGCGTCCTGGTGGTCGAGCCCGCGGAGTTCGGCACCAGCGATCTCTACGTCGCCCTCACCCGCGCCACCCAGGCCCTCGGCATCCTGCACGAGTCGGCGCTGCCCCCGGCGCTGGCCGAAGCGCTGGACGCGCACAGCGGAAGCGGGGCGCCGAGGCCGTGAGGGCCGCGTACTCGGTCCCCGCAGGGGCACTTGGCGGGGCTGCACCGAAAATTTTCGGGTTCGTCCCGCACCGCTGACCTCGCCCAGCGCGGGCCGTAATGTCCCGGCCGACCGCCACCCCGGCCGAGGAGGGCTTACGTGACCAGCCGCAGAACCGTACTGAAGGGAGCGGCCGGTGCGGCCGCCGGGACCGGGCTCGCCGCGTTCGGTGCACCCGCAGCGGCCCGCGCGGCGGGCGCACCGGCCGCCGCCGCACCCGCGTACACCAACCCCCTCGTACGGCAGCGCGCCGACCCGCTCATCCTGCGGCACACCGACGGCTCCTACTACTTCACCGCGACCGTTCCGGAGTACGACCGGATCGTGCTGCGCCGCGCGCGCACCGTGGGCGGGCTCGCGCAGGCCGAGGAGAAGGTGGTCTGGCGGGCACACGACAGCGGTGAGATGGCGAACCACATCTGGGCGCCGGAGCTCCACTTCATCGACGGCGCCTGGTATCTCTACTTCGCCGCCGGAAGCTCCCAGGACCAGTGGGCGATCCGTCCCTACGTACTGGAGAACACCTCCGCCGACCCCCTTCAGGGCACCTGGAGGGAGCGGGGCCGGATCCGTACGCAGTGGGACAGTTTCGCCCTGGACGCCACCACCTTCGTGCACCGGGGCACCCGCTATCTCGCCTGGGCACAGCACGATCCCTCGCAGAACAACAACACCGACCTCTACCTGGCCGCGATGGACAGCCCCTGGAGCATCACGGGCCCGCAAGTGCGGCTCTCCCGGCCCGAACTGCCGTGGGAGACCGTCGGCTTCGCCGTCAACGAGGGTCCGTTCGTGCTCCAGCGCAACGGGCGGGTCTTCATGACGTACTCCGCCAGCGCCACGGACGCCAACTACTGCATGGGCCTGCTCACCGCGCCCGACGACGCCGACCTGCTCGATGCCGCCTCCTGGACGAAGAGCGAGGAGCCGGTGTTCACCAGCAACGACGGGACGAGCCAGTACGGCCCGGGCCACAGCTGCTTCACCGTCGCCGAGGACGGCAGGACCGACCTGCTCGTCTACCACGCGCGGCAATACAAGGAGATCGAGGGCGATCCGCTGAACGACCCCAACCGGCACACCCGGGTCCAGGCACTGGGCTGGAAGCCCGACGGCACCCCCGACTTCGGCGTCCCGGTCGCCGACTCCCGTCGGCACAGGTAGCGCTCGCCGCGAGCGTACGAACACGGTCCGGCGCCGCCCTTCCGAGCACGTCCCTCCCCACGGCGGGAGGCGAAAGTTTCGGATGGCGGCGGCCGGGATCGTGCGCATGGCGGAACGCGGTTACCGTCGGCTCTCGAACCCCCCACCCCTCGCGGAAAGAGGGCACCCCCCATGAGCCGTAAAGACAACGCACACCGCATCGACCTCAGCCGTCGCCGTCTTCTCAAGGGCACCGCGCTCGGCGCGGGCGCGCTCGCCCTGCCCGGCATCGCCTACGCGACGGCCACGGACCGCGACCCGCAGCAGACCGGCTCCCGGACCAGGGCCGGGGCCGCCGCTCTCACCCATCCGGGGATGCTGCACAGCGCCGACGATTTCGCGCGCATGGCCGAGAAGGTCAAGGCGGGCGCGGAGCCCTGGAAGAGCGGCTGGGAGCGGCTGACCGCCAACGGGCACTCGGCGGCCGGCTGGACGCCCAGGCCGCTGGAGACCGTCGTGCGCGGCGGCGAAGGACAAAACTACCCACAGCTGTACAACGATGTGCACGCCGCCTACCAGAACGCACTGCGCTGGAAGGTGAGCGGGGACACCGCGCACGCCGACACCACACGCGACATCCTCAACGCCTGGTCGGGAAAGCTCAAGACGGTCACCGGGAACTCCGACCGCTTCCTCGCCGCCGGTATCTACGGCTATCAGTTCGCCAACGCCGCCGAGATCATGCGCGGTTACGACGGCTTCGACCTGGCCCGTTTCCAGGACATGATGGCCCGCGTCTTCTACCCGGTGTGCGACCAGTTCCTCAAGGAACACAACGGCGCGTGCGTCACCCACTACTGGGCGAACTGGGACCTGTGCAACATGGCAGCCGTCATGGCCATCGGCATACTCAACGACGACCAGGCAAAGTTCGACCAGGCGGTCGACTACTTCCACCATGGCGAGGGCAACGGCTCCCTCGCGCACGCCGTGCCCTTCCTGCACGACGGCGGGCTCGCCCAGTGGCAGGAGAGCGGCCGCGACCAGGGCCACAGTCTGATGGGCATCGGTCTGATGGGCACCATCTGTGAAATGGCGCTCAAACAGGGCACCGATCTGTACGGGGCCGACGACAACCGCTTCATGAAAGCGTGTGAATACGTCGCCAAGTACAACCACGGCGAGAGCGTGCCGTTCCGTACCTATGAATGGGGCAGCGGGCAGAACTGCAAGCCGGAGCGGCAGACCGTCATCTCGGACGGGTCGCGCGGCCAGGTACGCGCCGTCTGGGAGCGGGTCTACCACCACTACCACTACCGCAAGGGGTACGAGACGCCGTACATGTCGCTGATGGCCCGCAAACAGAGCCCCGAGGGCGGCGGTGGCGACTACGGCTCGACCAGCGGCGGCTTCGATGAACTCGGCTTCGGCACGCTCACCTACGTATTGGAGCGCTAGTAGTGCTTCGTTAGATTCTGGCTCTGGTTTTGCTGGTGGTGAGGGGTCGGCCGCAGGTGGTGCAGATGCCGGTCCAGCACCTCAGTAGGTCCTGGAGTGCGCCCAGGACTTGGTAGAGGTCAGGCCGGCATCCGGGCTTTTGGGTCGAGCCGCCGGAGGGTGAGGAAGGCCTGGGCGGCGGTGACGAGGGTGACGTGGTGGTGCCAGCCGCGCCAGGTGCGGCCCTCGAAGTGGTCCAGGCCCAGGCCTGTGCTTGAGCTCGCGGTAGTCGTGCTCGATGCGCCAGCGCATCTTTGCCCACCGCACCAGATGGGCGACCGGGGTGGTGGCGGGCAGGTTGGTCATCCAGTAGCCGGTCGGCCCGGCCTCGTCTGCGGGCTGCTCGACCAGCAGTGTCCGCAGCGGCAGAACGCCGTCCCACCGGCTGCGGCCACCGGCCTGTTCCTGAGCCGTGCGGCAGGCTTCCTTGCCTGAGGGTCGCACCTCCAGCACGGCGAATCGCGAGGTCATCATGGACTTGCTGCCCTGGCGCCAGGTGATCTCCTCGAAGGAGGTGCCGGCATCGACGAACCCGGTCAAAGGCCGGGGAGCTTCGCGGTAGCGGGGCAGGGTGGGTGGTCCCAGCCCGCCGTATTCCGGCTGATGCGGCTCGGCCGTGGCCGGGCGGGCAATCTCCTTGGGGTCCACCGCCATGACGTAGGACCAGCCGCGTTCCTCCAGCGCGAGCCGGAAGGCCACGCTGCGGCCGTAACCGGCATCGGCCACGATCCCCGGCACTGCCAGGCCCTGTGCGGCCAGCCCCTCCAGCAGTCCCAGGGCCAGGCGCGTCTTGGACACATGCCCGACCTCCTCAGGGACCCCAGCCCGCCGGCGCCGCCGATCATCGTCCGTCCACTCCTCGGGCAGGAACAACTCCCACTCCAGCGGGCACGACGACGTGTCGGTGGCCGCGTGCACACTGACCGCGACCTGGCAGTTCGCCCGCTTGCCCAGCGCTCCGCAGTACTGCCGGGCCACCCCGACCGAAGCAGTGCCGCACTTGGGAAACGACACGTCGTCGACCACCTACACCTCAGGGCTGATCGCCTCACTCAGTCTCTGCGCGATCCGCTGTCGTACCGGCGTCCACTCCCACGGCGACTGGTTCACGAATTGCTGCAGGGCCTGCATGTTGCCGTCCGGCAGCCGCTCGGCCATCGGCTGGATCGACTTATGCCGGCCGTCCGGCATCAGACCCCGCAGATAACACGCGCCCCACCGCCGCTGATCCCGCCGCGGCAGCGAGGCGAACACATCCGCAACGAACTCCGCTAACTCACCCCGGAGCCGTTCCACCTCCCCCAGCTTCACAGCAGAGAAGATGCCCACCACCAGACGAGATCACCCGACGTAACGAAGCACTACTAGTGCTGTGACTGGAAAGGTTCGCCGGTTGCTGTTCGCTTCCGGGACCGGGCTCGCCGGTCGGCTGGGACGGCCGACCGCTGTCGGCAGCACGGGATGTCGGCAGTCTGTCGGTGTGATGTCGGCGGACCGGTACAAGCTTGTGAGCATGACTGCGCTTCTTGCATCATCTGACGACGGCCGCCCCATCACCGCTCTCGACGACGGATCCGGGCCGAACCTGCTCGTGGTCCACCCAGGCGGTGGAGATGCGACGACCTGGGACGGCGTCACCCGCCACCTCACCGACGACTTTCGCGTCGTCAGGATCCGACGACGGATCTACGTTCCCGAAGCAGACATCGCCCTACCTCACTCGATGACCATCGAGGCAGCCGACATTGTCGCCGTCGCGGATCTCCTGGAGTCCCCTGTGCTTCTTGTGGGGCATTCCTCGGGCGCTGTCGCCGCACTGGAAGCCGCATTGCTGGACCCGTCGGCATTCGCCGGACTGTTCCTCTACGAACCGCCGATGCCGACCAAGGAGTTGATCGCCGGGACAGCGGGAGCACGTGCCCGTGCCGCGTTCGACGGGGGCAACCCGGTCGAGGCGATGCGGATCCACATGCGGGACATCGTCCGCATGCCCGCGGCCGTGATCGATGCCATGTTCGCCGACCAGCACATGCGAGCAGCGTTGTCCGCCTACGCGGCGGCACAGATCGCAGACAATGAAGCGATCGACGCGCTCGGCGTCGGTATTGATCGCTTCGCGACGCTCGAAGCACCGACGACCCTGATCGAAGGCGATCTCAGCCCCTCCCACCTGCGCGAACGTCTGGCCGACCTGGCGGCAGCCCTGCCGAATGCGCGAATTGTCACGCTCACTGGCCAGGGACACATTGCCCACCTCGCCGCTCCTGACACCCTGGCCAAAACCATCCGGGACATGGCGAAACAGGTTCTCCACCTATGACCGGTGCCGTGACCGCACCGGCTCGCCGGGCTGGTCAAGCTGCGGGTGCCAGGGGGCGCCCTCCCCAGCGGATGCCCTTCTCGCTGCGGATGCGGGCGCGTTCCTTGCGCTGGGCGGCGAGGACATCGGGGTGGCGGGCGTTGGCATTGCGCCAGTGCAGGTAGCGGTGCAGGGCCCGGGTCTGCACCGTGTGGTTCGGATGGTTGGAGTTGGCCAGGGTGAACTGCCGCAGCGGGGTGCGCTGGAAGGTGATGCCGCGGCGCAACAGCAGGCACCGTAAGGCTTCCTGGCCGATGCGGATGATACGTCCGTGCACGCGGCGCAGGTAGGCGGCGAGTTTGCGGATCGACCAACGGGTGAAGGGCTGGCCGAGCGTGGTGGGGCGGGTGGTGGCCGCCTGGATGACGAAGTCCTCGTCGTCATCGCTGAGCAGGCGGGGACGGCCTCCCGCCCATCGAGGGTCCAGGCAGGCCAGGCAGATCTCGTTGAACCGGTGGATCACATCCCGCACCGTGTCCTCGTCGGCCTGGACCAGTTGGGCAATCACCGGGACGCGGTTTCCGCCGGCGGAGGCCAGCAGCATCATCGCCCGGCGACAGCGCACCGAGCTGATACTGCCTCGGCGGACGATCTGCTGCAGCTTCTGCCCTTCCTGATCGGTCAGTCTGCGCACCCGCACGGGCTCGGCCACCACACCTCCAGCAGTCGGAACGGAGTCACCACCCATCCAACCGCTCCAACTGCGAACCCGGCGAACCTATGTGGTCACAGCACTAGGTCACACATCGGCGGTGTCTGGTCGGACTGTTGGGGGATGACCGTGCGGATGCCGCGGCTTCATTTGACGTTGCCCAACATGAGGAGGATAGCCAGGGGCAGCCCACGCCCATCGGCAGCGAGGTGGATCTTCCAGTTCGTCACACCTCTGAACTTGCCCATCCGCTCATGTGATCGCCCCGTGCCACAGCCCGCTCGGCGCAGCGGCTCACTCACGTCAGCGATGCGTGAGCAGACTGTGCTGTACAGAGCCATCAGCACCTGCGCCGGTTGGACCGTCTCACGGATCTGGCGGGACTTCGGCCTGCAGCCCACGGTTCAGGAGCCTTCGAGTTGTCCACGGACCACGGACCCCTGCTTCGTGGACAAAGTTCAGTTCACGACGTGGTCGGGCTGTGCCTGGACCGGCCCAAGCGGACGTTGATGTTCTGCGTCGATGCGAAGAGCCAGGTCCCGTGCATTGGACAGCTCGCAGCCCGTGCTGCCGATGATGCCGGGCGCCCTGCAACCGATCACCCGGGACCACGTGCGAGCCGGCGTCACCGCACTCTTCACCGCCTGGCAGTGGCCACCGGCAAGGTGATCGGCTCTTTGCACCGCAGGCACCGAGCTGAGGAGTTCGAGACGTTCCTGATCGAACAGGACCAGGAGATCCCGGCTGTCAAGGCTTGGCTACTGGCCCACCGCTGGAACACCGCCCAAGTCCTACCTCTGGACGAGGACGGCAGGCGAATTTATGGCGCGTTCTTGTGCGTACACGTGATGTGTGACCCGTTCCGGGTGAAGGCGATCGGTACGTTGCGCGGGGTTCCGTCCTTGCCGACGTCACCAGGCGGGTCACCGTCGCTGTCCAGCAGCTCTGGCTGATCGGGTGGTTCAGAACCTCGATGACCTCGTCCGGCCGCGTGGTTCGTTTCCTTCCTCAGCGCAGTTGCTCGGCCAGTCCGACGATGATGCCCTCCGGGCCGCGGATGTAGCAGAGCACATAGCTGTCCTCGAACCGGGCGATCTCGCCGAGGAGTTCGGCGCCGTGAGGGCGCAGGCGCGCAACGGTGTCCTCGATGTCGTCGACGGCGAACATGACGCGGTGCGTGCCCAGAACGTTGTGCGGCCGGTTGCGCGGCCCGGCGCTGATCACCGCGGGGCTGCGGTACTTCGCCAGCTCGAGCCGGCTGTGACCGTCCGGGGTCCGGAGCATCG
>NZ_JADKMA010000065.1 GCF_017676365.1 Streptomyces oryzae | reverse complement strand
GAGGGGGAGTCGTCGGCCACGGCCCCCTCGGCGCATGTGTACTGGCTTCGTTTCCCGAGGCTTTGTAGCGTCAAAGTAATGAGTAGAACACGTTTTCGCTCTCGGAGGAGTTCCCAATGACCCGCCCCAAGAAGCTTCTCGCCGCCTGCGCTCTCGCCCTGGCAACTGTGGGAGCGTCGGCCACCGCCGCACTGACAGCGGGCTCTTCGCCGGTCGGTACGGACGACCGCGTGCAGACCATCAGCATCCTCGAACGCAACACCACGCTCCTGCCAGGCACCGCCTCGGCGCCCGCCCTCACCTCCGCGCACGCAACCGCGTCCTGACGACCTTTCCACTGGCATTGCGGGGCAGTTCGGTCACGAACTCGACCTCGCGGGGGACCTTGTAGTTGGCCATTTCCCGGCGGGACCAGGCGATCAGGTCGTCGGCGGTGACCGTCGCGCCGGGGTGGCGTACGGCGAAGGCTTTGGCGACCTCGCCCAGCCGGGGGTCGGGGATGCCGATGACGGCGGCTTCGGCGATGTCGGGGTGGCGGGCGAGATGTTGCTCTATCTCGGCCGGATAGGCGTTGAAACCGCCGACGATGAACATGTCCTTGATCCGGTCGGTGATCCGCAGATTGCCCTCGGTGTCCAGGACGCCGACGTCGCCGGTGCGCAGCCAGCCGTCCGGGGTGAGGACCTCGGCGGTCTCCTCCGGCTCCTCGAAGTAGCCGGACATCACGTGGTAGCCGCGCACCAGCACCTCGCCGGGGGTGCCGGGTGGCTGCTCGGCACCGGAGGAGGCCACGACCTTCACCTCCGTGCCGGGTATGGCCCGCCCCGAGGTTCCGGCGACGACCTCGGGAGGGTCGCCGCGGCGGCACATGGTCACGGTGCCGGACGCCTCGGTCAGCCCGTAGGCGGTCAGTACGGTGCCCACCTTCAGCTCGGCACGCAGCCGCTCGACCAGTCGCAGCGGGACGACGGCCGCGCCGGTGACCACCAGGCGCAGGGCCGACAGGTCGTGCTTGTGCCGGGACGGGTGGTCGAGCAGCGACTGGTGCAGGGTGGGCGGGCCCGGCAGCACACTGACCCGCTCGGTGGCGATATGGGCCAGCGCCGTCTCCACGTTGAAGACGGGCTGCGGGATCATCGTCGCGCCGCGCAGCAGACAGGCGATGATGCCCGCCTTGTAGCCGAAGGTGTGGAAGAACGGGTTGACGATCAAGTAGCGGTCGCCCTCGGTCAGTCCGGCCAGCTCGCTCCAGCAGTCGTAGACCCGCAGCGTCTGCTCGTGGGTGATGACCACGCCCTTGGGGTGCCCGGTGGTGCCCGAGGTGAAGGTGATGTCGGACGGCGAGGAGGGGGCGATCCGCGCGGCGCGCTCCCGCACCGCCTCGCGGGCAACCGCGGCGCCGCCGTCCAGAAACGCCGGCCAGGTGCGGAAGTCCTCCGGCGCGTCCCGGGCCAGCACCACGACATCGCGCAGCTGGGGCAGCCCGGGCAGCGGGCCGGTGCCCGGCCCCTCTGCGGTGGCGCGGCGCAGCGAGGCGACGTATGAGGTGCCCAGGAAGGTGCCGGTGACGAACAGCAGCCGGGCGCGGGTCCGCTCCAGCACATAGGCGGCCTCGGCGCCCTTGAAGCGGGTGTTGAGCGGCACGAGGATGCCGCCCGCCGTGACGGCACCAAGCGCGGCGACGATCCACTCCAGTGTGTTGGGCGCCCAGACGGCCACCCGGTCGCCCGGCTCAAGACTGCGGGCCAGACAGCCGGCGGCGGCCCGCTCGATCCGCTCACCCAGCTCCGAATACGTGATCCGCGTGCGCCCCTCGACGACGGCCTCGCCCGGCCCGTACCGCTCGACGGCGGTGCGCACCAGCTCGGGGACGGTCAGCGGGAGGTGCCGCGAGGCGGCTCCGTACGCGGCTCCGTACGCAGCCCCGTAGGCGGCCCCATACGCGGTCCCGTATGCGGCCCCGTTCCCGGGCGAGAAGTCCGTACCGCTCACCGTGCGCCTCCCTCGGCCGGGCCGGCAGGCGGCGCTGTCCGGCTCACTTACCCGACTACACAGGACCTGACACTCCGTCAGGTTAGCGGTAGCCTCCCGCACTGTCAGCACCGGAGCCAAGCCCTCAGCACATCCGGGAGGACGCCATGAAGGACGCCACGGCGATCGTCGGCATAGGCCAGACGCCGTTCGCCAAACGGCTCCCCGAATCCGAGAAGGCGCTCGCCTGCCGCGCGATCCTGCGGGCGCTGGACGACGCGGGAATAGCACCCGCCGAGGTGGACGGCTTCGCCTCGTACACGATGGAGGAGACCGACGAGGTCGAGGTGGCCAAGTCGATCGGCGCCGGCGATGTGACGTTCTTCTCCAAGGTCGGCTACGGCGGCGGCGGTTCCTGTGCGACTGTCGCGCACCTGGCCGCCGCCATCGCCACCGGACAGGCCACCGTCGGCGTCGCCTGGCGCTCGCGCAAGCGCGGCTCCGGCGCCCGTCCGTGGCGCAACACCACCGTGCAGCTGCCCACCCCCGCGCAGTGGACCCGCCCCTTCGGACTGCTGCGCCCGGCCGACGAGATCGGCATGCTGACACGCCGCTATATGCACGAGTACGGTGCCACCCGCGACCACCTGTTCAACGTCGCACTGGCGTGCCGTAACCGCGCCAACCAGAACCCCGCCGCGATGATGTACGAGCGGCCGCTGACCCGCGAGATGTACATGACCTCCCGTTGGATCAGCGAACCGCTGTGCCTGTTCGACAACTGCCTGGAGACCGACGGCGCACTGGCGTGCGTGCTGGTCTCCGCCGACCGGGCACGCGACTGCCGCAGCAAGCCCGTCTATGTGCACTCCGCCGCACAAGGTCTGCCCGCACAGCACCACGGAATGGTCAACTACTGGGCCGAGGACCCCCTGCGCGGACCCGCCTGGACAGCGGCGCAGCAGCTCTGGAAGCACGCCGATCTGTGTCCACAGGATGTGGATGTCGCCCAGATCTACGACGCCTTCACCGCACTCATCCCGCTCTCCCTGGAGGGATACGGCTTCTGCGGACGCGGCGAGGGCGCGGCCTTCACCGAGGGCGGCGCACTGGAGCTCGGCGGACGGCTGCCGCTCAACACCTCCGGTGGCGGGCTCAGCGAGGCGTACGTGCACGGCTTCAACCTGATCACCGAGGGCGTCCGCCAGCTGCGCGGCACCTCGACCGCCCAGGTGCCCGACGCCGCCACCTGCCTGGTGACGGCAGGCGAGGGCGTCCCCACCTCCGCTCTGCTGCTGAGGAGTTGACCAGCCATGACCGATGAGCCGGCCGGCCCGCCGGAAACCGGACTGCTGCTGCCCGTACCCGACGACGACGGAGCGCCCTTCTGGTCGTACGCGGCCGAGGGCGAACTGCGCGTACAGACGTGCTCCGGCTGCGGCACCCGGCGCTTCCCGCCGCGCCCCTGCTGTCCGCGCTGCCAGTCGTTCGAGAGCCAGTGGCAGCGGATGAGCGGACGCGGACGCATCTGGAGCTACGTCATCGCCCACCCGCCGCTGCTGCCCGGCTACGCCGAAGCAGCCCCCTACAACGTCCTGGTGGTGGAGCTGGCCGACGACCCGTCGATCCGGCTGGTCGGCAACCTGGTCACCGCACCGGACGCACCACTGGGCCCGTTGGCCGACGGCAAACTGCGCATCGGAGCACCCGTACGGGCCGTCTTCCGGCAACTCGGCGACGGCGAACGGCGCACGGCCGTGCCCCGATGGACGCTGGAGCGGCCGTGACCATCCGCCTCGAGCGGCAGGACGGCGTCGCGACAGTGACGCTGGACCGGCCGGAGAAGCACAACGCGCTCGGCCTTTCCGACGCACAGGCGCTGGCCGGCATCTGGCGCGGGCTGCGTACCGACCGGTCGGTTCGCGCGGCAGTGGTCACCGGGGCGGGCGGCCGGGCGTTCTGCACGGGCATCGACCGGGACGCGGTCGCCCACGACGGCGCCGTCCCGCAGCCGCACGCCCCCTTCGCCGTCGAGGACCCGCTGTTGTCGATCGGCCCCAAGAGCAACGACCTGTGGATTCCTGTCATCGCCGCGGTCGAGGGCATGGCCTGCGGCGGCGCCTTCTATCTGCTGAGCGAGGCGGAGTTTCTGATCGCCACCGAGGAGTCAACCTTCTTCGACCCGCACACCAGCTACGGCATGGTCAGCGCCTACGAGGCGATGGACATGGCGCAGCGGATGCCGTTCGGAGAGGTCGCGCGGATGGCACTGATGGGTACCGCCGAACGGATCTCCGGCCGCCGCGCCTACGAGACGGGCCTCGTCTCCGAGCTCACCCCTGTCGGCGGCACGCTGGACGCCGCGCTCAGCTGTGCGCGGGTGCTGGCCTCCTACCCGCTGAGCGCTGTGCAGGGCACCGTGCGGGCCATCTGGGCCGCACGGGAGGCCGCCCGCAACCACGCGAGGGCGCTCGCCCCGCCGCTGATCGCCCTCGGCAACCTGTCGCCGGAGCAGCAGGCGGAGCGCTTTACGGGACGTCGCGGCGATGGCCCGCCCCGCATGCGGTAGGGCTTCTTCCGAGAAGGGGCTGCCCCTGGCTGCCTTCTGCGGGCTGCGGATTTGTTGCCCCGCAAGCTTGGGCAGTCTGCGCCAGGGGCGCAGGGTGGGCAAGCGCAGCCCCCCACGCCGGGCTACTGAACGGAGGTGACCTCGCACTGCTTGACCTTGCGAACGTATTCGGGGCGCTCCATAGGAACCTCGATCGTCCTGGTGCGGCCGGCCCGAACCGTGGCAATGGCGGAGCCGGTGTCGACGATCTCCCCGTTCACATCGCGATAGGTGACAGTGACGGTGAACGTACCGGTGCGCCCACCGGAGTTGCGGACCCGCACCGTGGCGCCGGGCACCTCCTTGACCTGCAACTTCTTCCCCTTCGCCGCGGCGCACTCGGCAATGGTCCCGCTCCCCCTGGCCTGACTGCGGCTCGACCCACCAGAGGTGCTGCCCGAGGAGGAGGTGTAGCTGTCGTCGCTGTCGTAGTTGCTGTGACTCGAACTGTGGCTGCTGGACTTCTTGCTGCTGCACCCACCACCGCCGTGCCCACCACTGCTGTGGCTCTTGCTGACACCGCCGCCGCGCCCGCCCGAGGAACGGGCCGGACTGAACCCGCTCAGGGCCACCAGCACGATGGTGACGGCAGCGAGCAGCTTGAGGTGACGCATCCAGACTCCCCCGATGAGTACGTATGTGTTCCGCGACGCAGCGGAATCGATCGCCGCCGATACTTGTCGCGTGCAGTACAACCTTTATCACCAGCCCAAGACGCCAGCAGTGGCGAGGGGGTTCCCGGCGGCGTAGCGTCGATTGCGGATCGCGCACCCGTGCGGCGTCGGAGCGGCGCCGGAAAGCGAGGCGAGACCATGGGCCGGAACGTGATCGGGTCGCTGCTCGCCCTCCTCGGCGCGGCGGCCGTCGTATACAGCCCCTTCCGACCGTGGTACGGCGGCCGCTCCGGGCAGGATTTCCGCCTCGACGAGCTCTTCCAGGGCGGCGGCATCACCGGTGCCGACGCGGCCCTGTTCACCGGGCTGTTCGTGCTGATGCTGATCGCGGCAGTGGTGGCCGTACTCGGCGTACTGCTGCAATCCCGGCTGACCGTGCTGTTCGCCGGCGTGCTGGCCCTTGGGTTCACCATTCTGTGGATGGTCCGGCAGGGGCAGGCCGCGGGCAGCATCTCCGCCGGCAACACCGGAGGGCTGGCCTCCGGAGCCTGGCTGGCCCTCGGCGGGGCACTGCTGATACTGCTCGCCGGCGCCCTGATGGCAGGCCCCCGCACGCTGTCCCGGCGACGGCACGCCGCGGGGCGCAGGGCAGCGCGCGTCCGGGGGGAGCCGGGCAGGGAAGAGGACACCCTGGAGCAGCCGTTCGCCGGGCCACCGCCTCCGCAGCAGCCGTATCAGCAGCAACGGCCCTACCCGGAGCAACCGCCCTACCAGGAGCAGCCGCCGTACCCCGGACAGCCCGGGATGCGCGGGGCGCCCTCCCAGGAGCCGTACCCGCCGGGGCCGCCGCCACCGGAGCCCGGGTCCCCTCCCCCGGACCGGCCGTTCAAGGGCCCGGAGCAGCAGTACCCCGAGGAGCAGTACCCGGAACAGCCGTATCCGGAGCAGCAGTACCTCGAGGAGCGCGAGCCGTACGAGTCCCAGCCCGGCACCCAGGGAGCCCCGCTGGACGAGCCGTACGAACGGCGGCCGGAAGCCCCCCGCCCGGCAGCCGAGGAAGAACCGCCGCCCGACAACACGCGCCGCTTCCCCACCACGCCTCCCCCGGAAGCGGACGAGCAGCACCCCGACGAGGAGGACACCGGGCCGCACCGCGGACGCAACGCGGCCTGACGGCCCAGCCCGGCCCGGACCAGCCCGGCCCCGGATCGCCCCGGCCAGGGCTCGGCCCCGGCCCTGGCCCGGCGTCAGCCGGAGTGCCGGGCCTGACCGGTGCCCTTCGTCGCGTCGAGCGCGTACACGCAACGGTCCTTGCTGCACGCGTAGACCACGCCGCCGACGGCCACCGGCGAACCGGTGATCTCCCCACCGGTGGCCAGTTTCCAGCGCAGTTGGCCGCCCACCGCGTCCACGGTGTACAGGCAGTGGTCGGCCGAGCCGAAGTGGACCCGGCCTTCCGCGACCACTGGAGCGCCCACCACATCGGCGCCCGTCGCAAAGCGCCACCGGGGCGTTCCGCTGACCGCGTCGAGCGTGTACAGGGCGCTGCCGCTGCCGAGGTGCACCAGTCCGTCCGCGGTGACGACAGGCTCCGTCGAGTGCCGGGCCTCGGTGGCGATCCGCCAGCGGTCGTGGCCGTTGCCGGAGTCGAGCGCGTACACGGTGCCCAGATAGTCGGCGAGGTAGACGCCCCCGCCGGTCACCCCGGGACCCGGCACGAAGGCGGGCGGGCACAGGAAGGCGGCGGGCGCGTCGAACCGCCACCGCTCGTGCCCCGTCGCGGCGTCCAGCGCGAACACCCGGGAGCCGGCGCTCACATACACCGCACCGTCCTCGGCTGCGGTCACCCGTACCGGAACGCCGCCGGTGGCGGAGACGTCGCCGACCGGGTACGTCCAGCGTTCGTCGCCGGTCCGCGCCTCCAGTACGTACAGCCGCCCGTCCGCCCAGGTGTAGACGGCGCCGTCGGCGATGACGGGGCCCGCCTCGGGGGTCTCGAAGTCGGTCTGCGCGCCGGTCAGTTCCCACAGCTTCTCGCCGCTGGCCGCCTCCCACGCCTGTACGCCGCCGCCACGGGTGCCGGTGACCACGGTGCCGCGGTCGACCTGGAGCGAGTAGACCCAGCCGTCGGTGGCCAGCCGCCAGCGCTCGGAACCGTCGGTGGCGTCGAGCGCGTAGAGGCTGGGCCCGTCCGAGGCGTGCACCCGGCCGCCGGAGACCGCCATCGACCAGGCGACCTCGCGCGTCTTGAACTGCCTGCGCCCACTGGCCACATCCAGCGCGTGCACCTCGAACGAGGTCACGTACACCAGATCGTCGGCGACCACGGGCGAGCCCCACACGTCGTTCGACATCCGGAACCGCCACGGCCGCCAGCGCTGCGGGCCGCCGGACGGCGGGGACTGCACAGAGTGCGGGGACGGCTGTGAGGGCACCCCGACGGGGGGCTGCTGCGGCGGCGCGGCGGGCGAAGCGGAGGCCGACGGCTGCCCGGGGCCATGGTCGGAGCCCCCGGCGTGCCGCGGGCCCGGAGCGCCGTACGGGCGGGCCAGCGGATGGTCGGACGGCGCTGCGGGGACCGCGGCGGGGGCAGCGGCGGGGGCAGCGGAGGACGCCATCCCCGGGGCGGGGGCCGATGCCCCGGGCGGTGCGGAAGCGGGCTGCGGCGGCAGCTGTGCGTACGGCTGCGCGGCGGAGGACTGCGGGGTGCCTTCCTGGCCGCCGCCGGGCGGGCGCACCCAGCCCGAGGTCCCGGCGGCCTCGGCGTCCCGGCCGGTCTCGTCCGAGCGCCGCGGGCCCGGGCCGATCGGCAGCTGAGCGCCGGGCAGCTGGACCGACCCCGCGGCCTCGGGGCTGCCGGTGCCGGGGTTGCCGTCGTCGCCGGACTGGGAAGCGGGGCGTGACACGACGGGCCCCGGACCCGAAGCGGAACCGGAATCCGGGCCCGCCTCGGCATTCGCTGAGCCGCCCGGTGCGCCGGAGGCCCCCAGGGAGCCGCCGACAGCACGCGGCCCCGGCGGGATGCCCTGGTCCCACTCGGCCACGGCGGCACCCGGCCCGCCCGAGCCGGGCCCGGACGCAACCGGCCCGCCCGCACCGGGCCCGGACGCAGCCGCGCGCCCGGCGGCCGGTGGCCCACCCGGCCCCACGGACCCCAGCGCCGAGCCCCCGGCACCACCGCCTCCGGCACCGGCTCCGGCTCCGCCATCGGCAGCCGCATCCAGCCCCGCGCCGGCACCAGGGCCGGCGCCGGCGCCCGCACCGACCGCCTCGGCCGAGCCGCCCGCATTGCCGGAGCCGCCCGCACCGTTGCCGCCGGCTCCGGCACCGCCACCCGGCGCGCCGCCACCCGGCGCACCACCGCCCTGCGCGCCGTCGCCTCCCGCAGCGCCCGCGGCTCCGCCGGCGCCCGCACCTCCGGCCGCCGCCGCGCCGACGGCTCCGGCGGCCCCCGCCGCCGCCGCATTCTGCCGCCGCACCGACCGGCCGCCCCTGCGGCGCTCGATCAGCGTGACGGCCGTGGACGGCAGCCACGCGGACACGGTGCCGCTGTCGTCGCTGCCGGCCCCGAACAGATGCGGGGCCAGTTGCGCCTGCAGGTCGGCGGGCGTGGGCCGCTCTTCGGCGGTCATCCGCATACAGGACTCGATCAGCGGGCGCAGCTCGTCCGGCAGCCCCTCCAGATCGGGGCCCTCGCGCAGCAGCATGAAGACCGTCTCCACCGGATTGGCCCCGTGGAACGGCGCATGCCCGGTGGCTGCGAAGACGAGCGTCGAGGCGAGCGAGAAGACATCGCTCGCGCCCGTGACGCTGCGCGAGTCCCTCGCCTGCTCGGGCGACATGTAGGCGGGCGTACCGACGGCGACATTGGTCATGGTCAGCCGGGTGTTGGAGACGCCCGACGCGATACCGAAGTCGATGACGCGCGGGCCGTCCTCCAGGACGAGCACATTGGACGGCTTGAGGTCACGGTGCACCAGGCCGGCGCCGTGGATGGACTGCAGCGCCTCGGCAACCCCCGCCGCCAGCCAGCGCACGGCCTGTACGGGCAGCGGGCCGCACTCGGTGACTATTTCCTCCAGGGAGGGCGCGGGCACATAGGCGGTGGCCAGCCACGGCACGGCCGCGCGCGGGTCGGCGTCCACGACGGCAGCGGTGTAGAAGCCGCTGACGGCGCGGGCCGCCTCGACCTCTCGGGTGAAGCGCACCCGGAAGAGCTGATCCTCGGCCAGCTCGGTCCGCACCGTCTTGATCGCGACCCGGCGGCCGGACGCCGAGCGTGCGAGGTAGACCAGCCCCATACCGCCGGAACCGAGACGGCCCAGCACCTCGAACGGGCCGATCCGCCGCGGATCGTGCTGTGTAAGCTGCTCCACCACTTGTCCTGCCACCTCCCCGTAGGGGCCGTAAAATCTGCCCGTTCCCGCCCCGTGCAGCCTCTCACTGCCGTGCCGGACCTCGCGGTCCGGACGCCGATTCTTCCTGGCGAACGCGGCGGTTGCGAACCCGGGGGCGGCACGTAAGTGTCTCCGTGGCCCGACAAAGCCCAGGATGACCCGGCGAATCCGGCACGCACCCTTGGTCGCGTATCACCCCAATTGCCCCCTCCCCGGTCAGCAATCCGAGCGCACCCCGTTTGCCCGCTGACGAATCGCGAGCCGATCACCCCTCGGTAAGCTGACGGCATGACAGGACAAGTGCGAACCGTCGACGGCCGGGTGGCCGGACGCCGCGGTCAGGCAACGCGGCAGAAGCTGCTCGACTGCCTCAGCGAGATGCTCAGCTCGTCGCCCTACCGCGACGTCAAAGTCATCGACGTGGCACGGAGAGCGGGCACCTCTCCGGCGACCTTCTACCAGTACTTCCCCGATGTCGAGGGCGCCGTCCTGGAGATCGCGGAAACCATGGCCAAGGAGGGTGCGGGCCTCACCGAGCTGGTGGCCGGCCGCTCCTGGGTCGGCAAGGCGGGCAGACAGACGGCCGAGGACCTGGTCGAGGGCTTTCTGACCTTCTGGCGCAAGAACGACGCGATCCTGCGCGTGGTCGATCTGGGCGCAGCGGAGGGCGACAAGCGGTTCTACAAGATCCGCATGAAGATCCTCAACTCGGTCAACAACTCACTCGCCGACGCGATCAAGGACCTCCAGTCACGCGGCAAGGTGGACAAGGACACCAACGCGGCGGCAGTCGCGGGCTCCCTGGTCGCCATGCTGGCCTCCGTGGCGGGCCACCAGAAGGGCTTCCAGAGCTGGGGCGTCAAGCAGTCGGAGCTGAAGCCCAGCCTCGCCCTCCTGGTCCACCTCGGTGTGACGGGCAAGAAGCCCGCCAAGTAGCCGGCGTCAGCCCTCTTCAGCCTTCCTCAGCCCCTTCCCCGCCTCCCGGTGTTCGAGGCGGAAGATACGGATCCGCCGTTCGATCCGCGCCTGATAGACGGCGTACGGCGGCCAGAACCGCAGCAGATCCCGCCACGCCTCCTCCCGCTCGTCCCCGTCCAACTGCCGTGCCCGTACGGGAATGTCCCGCCCTCGGTAACTGATCCACGCCTCAGGGTGCCTGCGCAGATTCACGGTCCACGCGGGGTGACCCGGCCTGCCGAAGTTGCTGCCGACCAGAAGCCAACTGTCCCGCCCCTCCTCGGGCATGCACGCCAGCGGCGTACGCCGCGGCTGTCCGCTCTTCGCGCCCGTCGACGTCAGTACGACTCCGGGCAGCAGCTGGGTGCTCAGCATCGTCCGCCCGCCCGACAGCCGGTGCACGGCCCGGTCGAGCACTGGGATCACATGCGGGGCGATACGCGCGAACGCCCTGGTCGACGAGGTCTTCTGGACCAGCTTCACGCCGCGGTTCCCGGCCATCGGACAGCGCCTCCTTCTCCCTCGCGAAGCTCGAACAGCGCCGCGCGCTCCGCGGCGCGCGCCCGCAGCCGGTGCACGGGCCCGAGCAGCAGCTCGTCGCCCGCGGCCCGCTTGAAGTACAGGTGCGCGGCGTGCTCCCAGGTGAAACCCACCCCGCCGTGCAGCTGCACCGCCTCGGCCGCGGCCGTCCGCAGCGCCTCCAGCCCTTGGGCGAGCGCCAGCCCGCCCGCCGTAGCCGCTTCACCGTCGGTCCGGTCGGCGCCAGGCCGGTCGGCCGCCCACGCCGCGTAGTACGCCGCCGAGCGGGCCGCCTGGAGCTGTACGTAGACGTCGGCCAGCCGGTGCCGTACCGCCTGGAACGAGCCGATGGGGCGCCCGAACTGCTCACGCGTCCTGACGTACTCGACGGTACGGGTCAGCGCGCCGTCCGCCGCTCCCACCGCCTCGGCGGCCAGCACGGCGGCCACCCGCGGCCCGGCCGCCATCAGCGCGCCGCACATGTCCCCGGTGCTGTCGCCGAGCGGCGTGGCGGGGACGTCCCGCAGTTGCACCCGGGCCACGGCGCGCGTCTCGTCCAGCGCGGTCCGCCGGGTGCGTACGAGGCCGTCGGGGTCCCCCTCGGCGCAGTCGAGGAGGAAGAGCGCCGTCCGGCTGCGAGCGTAGCCGCCCGTGTGCGCGGCGACCAGCAGCAGCCCTGCGCTGTGGCCGCCGAGCACCTGGTCCGCCTCCCCGTACAGTCGCCAGCCCTCCCCCGCGTGCCCGGTGCGGTACGCCGCCTGTACGCCGCCCGCGCGCCCGCCGCCCGCCCAGTCGTGACCGGAACCGGTCAGTCCGAGCGCGGGGGAGAGGGCGCCGCCCGGCACGACGAGGGCCCCGGTCAGCGCGCCGGAGGCGAGCCGGGGCAGCAGCCGGTCGCGCTGGCCGGCGGTGCCGAGCGCGGCGAGGAGCGGGGCGGCGAGCACGGCCGTGGACAGCAGCGGCGAGGGCAGCAGCACGCGTCCCGCCTCCTCGAAGGCGAGGGCGAGTTCGAGAGTGCCGCAGCCGACTCCGCCATACGCCTCGGGCAGCGCCAGGCCTGCCAGCCCGAGCTGCCCGGCGAGAGTGCGCCACAGCTCGGTGTCGTACCCCTCGGGCCGCAGCACGGCGGCCTTCACCTCGTCCGGGGCGCAGCGGCGCGCGAGCAGTTCCCGCACGGTGCGCCGCATCTGTTCCTGCTCCTCGGTGAACGCGGTGTCCATCGGCGGCGCGCCCCCTCACGGTCCAGGCAAACTGACGGGCCGTCATATTACGGACGCCCGGATGGAAAGCCCAGAGCCGCGCACCCTGCCGCGACGGGCCGGAGCTGATGTACCGTCAGTTCCATGCCGGTCGCCGACACCAGTAGCAGGCATCGCACCGCAGCACGCAGCACGCATCGCACCGGCCGCCGCGTCGCGGTCGCCGGGGTCGCGCTCTCCGACGCCGGAAAGGCAGACACCGGCAAGTCAGACGCTGGAAGGGCCGACACCGGGAAGGCAGACGGCGGGAAGGGCGACGCCGGAAAGGCCGACCCCGCCCGGGCTCACGCCGCGACGCCATACGCCCTGCACGCGCAGGCCGCCCGCCGCGCACTGGCCGACGCGGGGCTCGACCGGTCCCGCGTGGACGGGCTGGCCTCGGCCGGTCTTGGCACCCTGGCACCGGTGGAGATCGCCGAGTATCTGGGGCTGCGGCCCAGCTGGGTGGACTCGACCTCCGTCGGCGGGGCGACCTGGGAGGTGATGGCGGCGCACGCGGCCGACGCCATCGCGCAGGGCCGGGCGGAGGCCGTACTGCTCGTCTACGGCTCGACAGCCCGCGCCGACCTCAAGGCCGGCCGCCGTACCGCCAACCTCTCCTTCGGCACCCGGGGGCCGCTCCAGTTCGAGGTCCCCTATGGGCACACGCTCATCGCCAAGTACGCGATGGCGGCCCGCCGTCATATGCACCAGTACGGCACCACCCTCGAACAGCTCGCCCAGGTCGCCGTGCAGGCCCGTGCCAACGCCGCCGCGAACCCCCAGGCGCTGTACCGCGAGCCGATCACCGTGGACGACGTACTGTCCGGGCCGGTGATCGCCGACCCGTTCACCAAGCTGCACTGCTGCATCCGCTCGGACGGCGGCTGCGCCGTACTGCTCGTCGCCGAGGAACTTGTGACTGACCTGGCCACGGATCCGGTGTGGATCCTCGGCTCGGGCACGGCGGTCTCCCATACGACGATGTCCGAGTGGGAGGACTTCACCGTCTCCCCCGCCGCCGTCTCCGGCCCCACGGCGTTCGCCCGCGCCGGAGTCACCCCGCAGGACATCGACCTGGCGCAGATCTACGACGCGTTCACCTATATGACGCTCGTCACGCTGGAAGACCTCGGCTTCTGCGCCAAGGGCGAGGGCGGCGCCTTTGTCGAGGACGGGCGGCTGCTGCGGGACGGCGCCCTTCCAGTCAACACCGACGGCGGCGGCCTGTCCGCCTGCCATCCGGGCATGCGCGGCCTGTTCCTCCTCGTCGAGGCGGTACGGCAACTACGCGGCGAGGCGGGCGAGGGCCGCCAGGTCCGCCGGCGCGACGGCACACTGCCCGAACTGGCCGTCGCCTCCGGGACAGGCGGCTGGTTCTGCTCGTCGGGAACGGTGGTGCTGGGGCGGGGTTGAGGGCGCCGCCCCAGCACCCGTAGGACGTCGGAAACGTGCCGTGTAGGACGTCAAAAAACGCTCTCCCCATAGGAAGCGGAAAACGCTCCCCCGTAGGACGTCAGAAACGCTGGTACATGATGTGCAGCCCCACGTACCCGTGCTCCGGGTGCAGAAAGCCCTCCTCCAGGGTGGCGACGATCTCGAAGCCGAGCGACTTCCACAGCGCCACCGCACGGGTGTTGGTCTCCACCACTGCGTTGAACTGCATCGCCCGGTAGCCCTCGCTCCTGGCCCACTCCAGTGCGTGCTCGCCCAGCGCCCGGCCGACCCCCTTGCCGCCGGCGTCCGAGTCGACCATGAAGCTGGCGCCGGCGATGTGCGAGGCGCCGCCCATGTGGTTGGGGTTCATCTTGGCGGAGCCGAGTACGGTGCCGTACTCGTCCACGGCGACGACGGTGCGGCCGGGCGGCTCCAGCATCCAGGTCCGGCGAGCGGCGGGCTCGTCCATGTCGCGGGGGTAGGTGTAGGTCTCCCCTGCGGCGACGATGCGCTGGAAGAAGGGCCAGATGGCCGGCCAGTCGGCTGCGGTGGCTTCACGGATCTGCACCCGCCCAGCATGCGGCACCCGGCCCCGAGGCTGCCAGCGACTATTTCCGGGCAGGCCGGAAGACGGGTACGGCAAGCTCCGGTGCGGCAGGCTCCGGTGCGCTCCCGCTCTCCTCGGAGCCCACCGTGGCACCGCCCACCGTCCGGAATGCGACGCGGAGCTCCATCCCCACCTGCAGCGCTTCCGGCGGGCAGTCCGTGATCTCCGTCATCATGCGCGGGCCCTCCGCGAGCTCCACCACGGCAGCCACGTACGGCACCCGTGTACCGAACGGCGGCAGGTCGTTGCGGTGCACGACGGACCAGGTGTAGAGCGTGGCGTCCCCACTGGCGTCCTCCCAGTCGACGTCCTCGCTCCAGCAGTGGGGACAGAACTCGCGCGGGTAGTGGTGCGCGAGGCCGCAGCCCAGCGCCCGGCAGCGGCGCAGCAGCAGCCGCCCCTCGGCTGCCGCCTGCCAGTACGGCGCGGTGAACGCGTCGATGTCCGGCAGATCGAACCGCTGCTGTGCCGGCGGCGCGGTGGGTGCGGCCTCTGCGGTTGGTGCCGCCTGTGCGGCTGTTCCGCTCACGGGGCCCTCCTCTGGACAGCCGTCGAAGCGAAAAACTGACGGCTAGTCAGTTGTAGGCCGTTCCCGCGTACTCCCGCAAGGGAAGGTCCCCCGCTCTAGGATTGTCGTCATGCCCATGTCCGAAAGTGGCACACCCGTCCACATTCTCGGGGCCGGGCCCGGGGGCCTGGCCACAGCCGCGGCCCTGCGGGAGCGCGGCATCGGCGCGGTCGTACTGGAGCGGACCGACGCCGTCGGCTCGTCCTGGCGCAACCACTACGACCGGCTGCGCCTGCACACCGCCCGGACCCATTCCGCCCTCCCCGGGCTGCCCATCCCCCGTGCGTACGGGCGCTGGGTCGCCCGCGACGACGTCGTGCGCTACCTGGAGCGGTACGCCGCACACCACCGGATCGAGGTGGCGACGGGCGTCGAGGTGCACCGGCTGGAGCGGTCCGACAGCGCGGAGGTTCCTGACAGCGCCGAGTTTCCTGACGGCGCGGGGGCTCCCGAGGGCGCGGGGGCTCCCGAGGGCGCGCAGTGGGTGCTGCACGCCAACGGAGGGCGGCGGCTGACCGCGCCCGCTGTCGTCGTCGCCACCGGCTACAACCACACCCCGCACCTGCCCTCCTGGCCCGGCCGCGACAGCTTCACCGGCGAACTGCTGCACGCCTCCCGCTACCGCTCGCCGGCGCCCTACGCGGGCCGCGACGTGCTGGTGGTGGGCGTGGGCAACACCGGGGCCGAGATCGCCGCCGACCTGGCCGAGGGCGGCGCCGGGCGGGTCCGGATCGCCGTACGGACACCCCCGCACATCCTGCGCCGCTCCATGCTCGGCTGGCCCTCGCAGCGCAGCGCCATCCTGTGCCGGAGGCTGCCGGTGCGGCTGGTGGACCGGATGGCGGCGCAGCTCACCAAGCTGTCCATGCCCGACCTGGCGCCCTACGGGCTGCCACGCGCCGAGGCCGGCCTCTACACGCGGGCGCGCCAGGGGTCCATCCCGGTGCTGGACGCCGGCCTGGTGGACGCGGTGCGGCAGGGGAAGGTGGAGCCGGTGGCCGCCGTCGAGTCGTTCGAGGACGGCAAGGTGCTGCTGGCGGACGGGGAGACGATCAGCCCCGAAGTCGTCGTCGCGGCCACCGGATACCGGCGCGGGCTGGAGGACCTGGTCGGCCACCTGGGCGTGCTCGACTCCCGCGGCCTGCCCCGCGTCCACGGCCGCCGCACCCACCCGGCCGCCCCCGCGCTCTACTTCACCGGCTTCACCAACCCCCTCAGCGGCAACCTCCGCGAGCTGGCGCTGGACGCGCGCCGTATAGCCAAGGCGGTGGCCAGAGCAGCACGCTGAGCCCCCTCATGGCCCCATGGCCCACCCCGTGGCCTCCCGCTCCCGTGGACCTGGCCCGTGGGTGCCTGGACCTGACCTGAGGGTGCCGGAGGGAGCCGTTTGTTACCGCAGGGTTCCTGACGCTCCGTCAATTCAGTAACCTGACAGAGCGTCAGTTTCAGCGGGCGCCAGTCTCCGGCAGGCCACCACACGGGAGTGGGCGAGAGAACATGCTCGGATCGACTCACGGGACCCTCACCATGACCCCCCGCTCGGCCCGGGTGCTGGCCTGCGGCGAGCAGACCGCCGGCGCCGTGCACGGCAGCGCGTACGGCGCCGCCGATGCCGTGCTCGACGTCAGCGGGCGGCCGTTGCACGCGCCGGTGCCGGACCTGGACCGGTTCTTCCGCCCGGAGGCGGTGGCCGTGGTCGGCGCCTCGGACGCCGAGGGGCGGCCGAACGCGGGCATCACACGCCAGCTGATGGCGTGGGCCGAACGGGTCGGCGCGCGCCTGCACCCGGTGCACCCCAGCCGGCGCGAGGTGTACGGGCTGCCGTGCGCCGCATCGGTCGCCGCACTGCCCGAACCGGTGGACGTGGCCGTCCTGCTCGTCGCCGACCCACTGCCCGTGCTGGAGCAACTGGCCGGAACCAAGACCAGGTTCGCCGTCGCCTTCGCCTCCGGCTTCGCCGAGACCGGCGCCGAGGGCGCAGCCGCGCAGGCCAGGCTGGCCGAGACCGCCGCGCGCTCCGGGGTGCGGCTGCTGGGCCCGAACACCAACCTCAACGCCTTCGAGCGCTTCCGCGACGACCTCGAGGGCCCCGCCATCGCGCTGATCACACAGTCAGGCCACCAAGGGCGCCCCCTTTTCGCGCTCCAGGAGCTGGGCATCCGGCTCTCCCACTGGGCACCGACCGGCAACGAGGCGGACCTGGAGTCGGCCGACTTCCTCTCCTACTTCGCCACCCTTCCCGAGGTCGGCGCCGTCGCCGCGTATGTGGAAGGGTTCAAGGACGGCCGCCGGTTCCTGCTGGCGGCCGACCGCGCGGCGCGCGCCGGCGTGCCCGTCGTCGCCGTGAAGGTGGGCCGCACCGAGGCCGGTGCGCGTACCGCCGCCTCGCACACCGGGAAGCTCACCGGCGCCGACGCCACGGTGGACGCCGCGATGCGGCAGTTCGGCGTCATCCGGGTGGCCGGACTGGACGAGTTGCAGGACACCGCAGCGCTGCTGGCCCGCGCCCGGCCGCCGCGCGCCGAGGGGGTGGCCGTCTACGCGATATCCGGCGGCACCGGCGCGCACTTCGCCGACCTGGCCACCGCCGAAGGGCTGCACCTGCCCGCGCTCTCCGCCGGCAAGCAGGCCGAACTGCACCAGTGGATCCCCGAATACCTCTCGGTCACCAACCCGGTCGACAACGGCGGCCACCCGGTGGGCGACTGGCGCGGCCGCAAGATCATCGACGCGATCCTGGCCGATCCGGACGTCGGCGTCCTCGTCTGCCCCATCACCGGCCCCTTCCCGCCGATGAGCGACAAGCTGGCCCGTGATCTGGTGGCGGCGGCCGAGGAGACGGACAAGCTGGTCTGCGTCGTATGGGGCTCCCCCGTAGGCACCGAGGACGCCTACCGGCACACGCTGCTGGGCTCCTCGCGGGTGGCGACCTTCCGCACCTTCGGCAACTGCGTACGCGCCGTCCGCGCCTACCTCGGCCATCACCGCTTCGCCCGCGCCTACCGCTCCCCCTTCGACGACGCACCACGCAGCCCCTCCCCCTCGCTGCGCAAAGCCGAGGCACTGCTGCGCCCCGGACAGCAGCTGAGCGAACATGCGGGCAAGCAACTGCTGCGCGCCTACGGCATCCGCGTCCCGCGCGAGCAGCTGTGCACCAGTGCGGCGGGCGCGGTGCGGGCGGCGGCGCAGGTGGGCTACCCAGTGGTGATGAAGGCGTCGGCGCCGCAGCTCGCGCACAAGAGTGAGTACGGCCTCGTACGGCTCGGCCTCACCTCCGCGAGCCAGGTGCGGGACACCTACCGGGAGCTGACGGAGATCGCCCGGGCCGAGGACATCGAGCTGGACGGGGTGCTGGTGTGCCAACTGGTCGACCCAGGTGTGGAGATGGCGGTCGGCATCACCCAGGACGAGCTGTTCGGGCCGACGGTGACCGTGGGGCTGGGCGGCGTGCTGGTCGAGGTGCTGCGGGATGTCGCCGTACGGGTGCCGCCGTTCGGCGAGGACCAGGCCCGCGCGATGCTCGGCGAACTGCGCGGCGCGGCCCTGCTGGACGGCGTACGCGGCAGGGCGCCCGCCGATACGGACGCGCTGGTGGAGGTCGTGCTGCGGGTACAGCGGATGGCGCTGGAGCTGGGCAGGGTCGGTCCGGGGCCGGAGAGCGGCGGAGGGCTGGCGGAGCTGGACATCAATCCACTGGTCGTGCTGCCGCGCGGGCATGGCGCTGTGGCGCTCGACGCGCTGGCCGTCTGCCGGTGACCCCGTCGGCGATGACCCCGCCACCGACCGGCGCAGCAGCGCCCGTAAAAGGAGCTGCATCATGACGTCCTCCCCCCGTGACACATCCGCCGAGGCGCCTGCGGCGACCCCGGAAGAACCTCTGGAAAAAGTTGTAGCGCAGGCCACTGACAACGCCGTCTCGTGGATCACTCTCGACCGGCCGCGGGCGCTGAACGCGCTCACCTGGCAGCAGCGCGAGCGGCTGATCGCGCTGCTGGCCGACGCCTCGGCGAACCCGCGGGTCAGGGCCGTCGTGCTCACCGGCCGGGGCCGCGGCTTCTGCGCCGGCGCCGACCTCACGGGCGCCTCCGGCGGCGGGGAACGGGTCGCGGGCGATGTGGCCCGTACGCTCGAACGGGGTGCGCAGCGGCTGGTCTCGGCCGTGCTGGACTGCGAGAAGCCGGTGCTCGCCGCGGTCAACGGCACCGCCGCCGGGCTCGGCTGCCATCTCGCGCTCGCCTGTGACCTCGTACTGGCTGCGCAGGAGGCGTCGTTCGTGGAGGTCTTCGTTCGCCGCGGTCTGGTGCCGGACGGGGGCGGGGCCTATCTGCTGCCCCGGCTGGTGGGGCCGCAGCGGGCGAAGGAGCTGATGTTCTTCGGGGACGCGCTGCCCGCGCCGGACGCCCAACGCCTCGGCCTGGTCAACCGGGTGGTCCCGGCCGGAAGGCTGGAGCAGACGGCGCGGGAGTGGGCGCAGCGGCTGGCGGCCGGGCCGACCCGCGCGCTGGCGCTCACCAAACGCTTGGTCAACTCCTCGCTGGACACGGACCGTGCGGCGGCCTTCTCGGCGGAGGCGTGGGCCCAGGAGATCAACATGACCACCCTGGACGCACAGGAGGGCGTGGCCTCCTTCGCCGAGCGGCGCAGACCCGGCTTCGAGGGGCGGTAGAGCGCCGTGGTTACTCTGGAGTCGAGCGAGCGCACGACGGCAACCGAAGCCATAGAAACCTGCATACTCCTCCGACCCTTCCGATCTGACGAAGCAGCAGGTGCGATGCATCCATGATGGGACACGCTGGAATGGCAGCCACCGCGGTGCGCTATCTGCGCGCCGCCGGCGCACCGTACGCGCACGCGGCGAGCACTGCCGCACCCGACGCGCGGTGCGGCACCGAGCAGGCCGCGGAGCCCGGCACGCTCCCCAAGCCCGAACTGCGCGCCGTACGCGAGGACGAGCGCGCCCCCGTCGACCCGGCGCACTTCCGCCGCGTACTGGGCGGCTTCGCCTCCGGCGTGACCGTGGTGACCGCACCGGCGGCTGAGGGGGAGCCGGGCCCCGCGGGGTTCGCCTGCCAGTCCTTCGCCTCCCTCTCGCTGGAGCCGCCGCTGGTCTCTTTCATGGTGGGCCGCGGCTCCACCAGTTGGCCGCGCATCGCACGGGCGGGCGTCTTCTGTGTGAACGTGCTCGCTGCCGGGCAGGGCGAGCTGTGCCGTGCCTTCGCGGTGAGCGGGGCGGACAAGTTCGCCGGGGTCTCCCACTCCCCCGCGCCGGTCACCGGCTCGCCGCTGCTGGACGGGGTGGCGGCGTGGATCGACTGCGAGATCCACGCCGTGCACACGGGAGGTGACCATCTCATCGTCGTCGGCCGGGTACGCGCTCTGGACGCGGCGGAGGACGCGCCAGAGCCGCTGATCTTCCACCGGGGGCGGCTGGGCACGTTCGCCCCCACGGACGCCGCCAGCTGAACCCGCCGCCGGCCGCCACCCGGTGCGGTCACGCGGAGTGCGCCTCCAGCCCCGTGCGGCCGGGGGCGAGTTCGGGGCGCAGCACCAGGTCGGCGTCGTAGTCGCCGCCGGCTTCGTACCGGAAGGGCAGCGGCGTGAGCGCGTCCAGGTTGCGCAGCCGCTCCTTCAGCTCCTCCTGGCGCTCCTTGGCGTCCGCCTCGGTCGCGCGGTCGGCACTGTAGACGACGAACGGGGGGAGCGCCGCCATGCCCGTGTACCAGAACGTGCCGTGGTGCAGCGGGAAGAGCACATCGTTGATGAACCCGTGGATGCCGCGCGGGCCGAAGCTGGAGGGCCGGGCACCGACCGAGGTGACGACCATGGCCCGCTTGCCGGCCAGCCCACCGTCCCCGTAGCGCCGGGTGCGGCCCTCCGCGTCCTGCACGCCGAACGCGAATCCCTGCACCAGTACCCGGTCGAACCAGCCCTTGAGGATCGCGGGCGGACCGAACCACCACAGGGGGAAGTGGAAGACCAGGGTGTCGGCCCACTGGATCTTCTCCTGCTCGGCCCGGATGTCCGGACTGAGCCCGCCTGTGCGGAATCCGTGCTCCTGCGCGTCCCCGACCAGCAGCCGGTCCTCCTGCCGCTGCCGTGCGGGGAAGTCCGCACCGTCGATGGCCGGCTTCCAGCCCATCGCGTACAGGTCGGACTCCCTCACCTCGTGGCCTGCTTCCCGCAGTGCGGCGACACCGGTGTCGCGCAGTGCGGCGCTCAGGGAGCGGGCTTCCGGGTGGGCGAAAATCCACAGCGTCTTCATGCCACTGAGCATCCGCCCGGAGGAGGACCGAAACGAGTGGCCAGATGGACGGCGAGTGCAAGATTCTGGCCACGCCGTCATCGTCCCCTGCGCCCTAATGGGCCCCCGATTGCCGGGTACGCCGCTGAACCACCAGCGCCATGAGCGCCGCAAGCGCACACAGCACGCCCGTCCCCGTCCACGCCAGGTCGTACGTCCCGGTGGCATCCCGTACGAGTCCCGCCAGGAAGGCGATCAGCGAGGCACCGGCCTGGTGGGAGGCGAGCACCCAGCCGAAGACGACGGCACCGTCCGCGCCGAAGTGCTCCCGGCACAGCGCCATGGTGGGCGGCACGGTGGCGACCCAGTCGAGCCCGTAGAAGATGATGAAGAACAGCATCGGCGGCTGCACACTCGCCGCGAACAGCATCGGCAGCACCAGCAGCGACAGCCCGCGCAGCGCGTAGTAGACCGCCAGTAGCCGGCGGGCGTCGAAACGGTCGGTCAGCCAGCCGGAGCAGACCGTACCGACCAGATCCAGCACGCCGATGAGGGCCAGCAGGGAGGCGGCGACAGGAACGGCCATCCCGTGGTCATGCGCGGCCGGCACGAAGTGCGTGCTCATCAGCCCGTTGGAAGAGGCGCCGCAGATCGCGAACGACCCGGCCAGCAGCCAGAAGACCCTGGTGCGGGCGGCGTCCCGGAGTACGGACAGAGTGCGCCGCAGGGCACTGCCCGTGTCCGCCTCAGGGGTCACATGGTCGGCCCCGGCACCGTACGGGCGCAGTCCCACGTCCTCGGGACGATCCCGCAGCAGCCACACCACCAGTGGTACGACAGCGAGCGCCGAACCGCACACCACCAGTGAGGCGGTGCGCCAGCCGGGCCCCTCCACAAGCAGTGCCACCAGAGGGAGGAAGACCAGCTGACCGGTGGCGCTTCCCGCAGTCAGGATTCCGCTGACCAGGCCGCGCCGTGCGACGAACCAGCGGTTGGCCACTGTCGCGGCGAAAGCGAGCGCCATGGAACCCGAGCCGATGCCCACCAGCAGCCCCCAGCAGAGCACCAGTTGCCACTCGGCACGCATGAAGACCGTCAGGCCACTGCCTGCCGAGATCAACAGCAGCGCTGCTGTGACGACCTGGCGTATGCCGTAGCGGTCCATCAGCGCCGAGGCGAACGGCGCGGTGAGCCCGTACAGCAGTACGTTCAGCCCCACGGCGAACGAGATGGTGCCGTGCGACCAGCCGAACTCCTTGTGCAGCGGGTCGATGAAAACGCTGGGCGTCGCCCGGAAACCGGCCGCCCCTACGAGCGCCACGAAACACACCAGGGCGACCCACCAGGCGCGGTGCACCAGTGGCCCGGCCGAGCGAGGTGCGGAGTGTGGTTCGACAGAGCCGGCGCCGCCCTTTCCGGACGGCCTCGGGGAGAGGGTCTCAGTCACGCGGACCAGCATGCGGTGCCGGGACGAACAGAACGAGTGGCCCGGAGGCCACCATGTGCGAGGATCGGGCCATGGCTGTTTTCACCCGCCCCGGGCTGCACCGAGTCGCCGTCCTGGTGCGCCACGGTCTGCTGCCGATCGAGCTGGGCATCCCGCACGCCCTGATGGGCAGGGCCCGGTCGGCCGAGGGTGAGCGGCTGTACGAGGTCGTCACCTGCGCCGCCACTCCTGGCGCTGTCCGTACCGACGGCGACTTCACGGTCAACGTGGAACACGGCACCGAGGCACTGGCCGAGGCGGACACCGTGATCGTTCCGGCCGCGCACGACAGGGACGAGCCCTACGACCGGGGCGCGATGGGCCCCGGGCTCACCGAGGCATTCGCCCGCCTCCGTCCCGGCACCCGGGTCGCCTCCATCTGCACGGGCGCGTTCGTACTGGCCGCCGCCGGACTGCTGGACGGCAAACGGGCCACGACCCACTGGCGCGCCGGCGAGCGCTTCCAGCGGCTCTTCCCGAGCGTCCGGCTCGACCCCGATGTGCTCTACGTGGACGAGGGCTCGGTGCTCACCTCGGCGGGCATCGCCTCCGGCGTCGACCTGTGCCTGCACATGATCCGCCGGGACCACGGCGCTGCCGTCGCCAACGCGGTGGCCCGGACAACTGTCGTGCCGCCGCACCGCGACGGGGGACAGGCACAGTTCATCCGCCGCCCCGTACCAGAACCCCGACGCTCCTCCACCGGAACCGCCCGCTCCTGGGCACTCCGCCACCTCGACCGACCCCTCACCCTCCGCGAACTCGCCGACCGCGAATCCATGAGCGTGCGCACCTTCACCCGCCGCTTCCGCGAAGAAGTCGGGGTGAGCCCCCAGCAGTGGCTCACCCAGCAGCGCATCGAACGCGCCCGTCAGCTGCTGGAGGAGAGCGGTCTGTCCGTCGAGCAGATCGCCGCCCAAGCGGGCTTCGGGTCCGCTTCGACTCTGCGGATGCACTTCCAGGCAGCACTGGGCGTCTCACCGAGCGCCTACCGTCGTACGTTCCGCGTAGGCGCCGCGACCAACGACAGCGCCACAAATGCGGCCACGGGTACAGGCATGGGTGGGGCCACAGGTGCAACAGTGCGCACCAGTGCAGCGGCGCACGCAGATGCAGCGGCGCACACAGGTGCGGGAGAACGAGGATGAAGGAGGCACAAATGGCCACCAGTGGACGAGTTTTCTCGCACCCAGGGCGGCACCGGGTCGCCGTATTGATCAGGCACGGGGTGATACCCATGGAGCTCGGCCTGGTGCACCAGGTGTTCGGCCGCGCGGCCACCCCTGAGGGAGAACCGCTGTACGAGGTGGTCACCTGTGCCGTCGAACCGGGGCCCGTACGGACGGACGCCGACTTCCCCATCCATGTCACGCACGGCCCGGAGACATTGGCAGAGGCCGACACGGTGGTCGTTCCGGCCACTCACGAGCTCGACGAGACGGAGACCGAGGGCATCCTGCCCGAACCGCTCAGCCAGGCGCTCGCCCGTATCCGCCCCGACGCCAGGATCGCCTCCATCTGCACGGGCGCGTTCGTGCTGGCCGCTGCCGGACTGCTGGACGGCAAACGGGCCACAACCCACTGGATGTCGACCGACAACTTCCGCGCCCTGTATCCGGCTGTGCGGCTGGATCCGGATGTGCTCTATGTGGACGAGGGGTCTGTGCTGACCTCGGCAGGCGAGGCGGCCGGTATCGATCTGTGCCTGCACATCGTGCGGGAGGACCACGGTGCTGCCGTCGCCAACACGGTCGCCCGGCGCACTGTTGTGCCGCCGCACCGCGACGGAGGGCAGGCCCAGTTCATCCGCCGCCCCGTACCCGAACCCCGCCGCTCCTCCACCGGAACCGCCCGCTCCTGGGCACTCCGCCACCTCGACCGCCCCCTCACCCTCCGCGAACTCGCCGACCGCGAATCCATGAGCGTGCGCACCTTCACCCGCCGCTTCCGCGAAGAGGTCGGGGTCACCCCGCTGCGCTGGCTCAACCAACAGCGCATCGAACGCGCCCGCCACCTGCTGGAGGAATCGGACCTCCCGATCGAACGCATCGCCGCCCAGGCCGGCTTCGGCACTGCCGCGTCCCTCCGCCAGCACTTCCAGGCAGCACTGGGCGTCTCCCCGCGCGCCTACCGCCGCACATTCCGCACAGAGGCGGCCGACGCGGCAGCCTAGGCTGAATGCGGCTCCCCCAGGGGCGTCAACGCGATGTCCGACAGCCGCCGGTGTTCCGTCGCCACACAGGACACGCTGTCGCCATGACACCTCACTCTTCCCCCTCAGCGACGGCACCGAAGGCTTCTTCCCCACTGGAACCGGCTGCCGTCCTCACCGGCATGTACGCGGCCGAGGCCGAGTACCTCGCCGCAGGGGGCCCGGGGACGGCCTCCTTCGCCCCATTGGCGCCCTACTTCGCGCCTGATGTCGTCCTGCACCAGGCAGCCGGACTGCCCTACGGAGGCGACTGGCGCGGACATGCGGGCATGGAGCGGTTCTTCCAGGAGATGAGCCGCGTATGGGAAGCGTTCGACATCGTGCAGCAGCAGTTCCTCGCCACTGGTGAGACCTCGGTGATTCTCAGCCGGATACGGGCGCGCTCCCGTGCCACCGGCAGGGAGATCGCGTTCCCCATCCTGCAGACGATGGCCATCACGGAAGGGCGGATCACCGAGGTCCACCCGTTCTACTGGGACACCGCCACAATCGCCGCTGTCTGCACGCCCACATCAGAGGCCGGATGACGACGTGCAGCCGGCCTGGAACGTGAGCACCGCGCGGGCCACCCGGCCGTGGCGGGCGTCGGCGGCTGCTGCTGCGAACTCCTCGACCGGGTAGGTGCGGGTGACCAGTTCGTCCAGCAGCAGCCGCCCCTGCTGGTAGAGCTCCGCGTAGAGCGCGATGTCGCGGGGCGGACGGGAGGAGCCGTAGCGGCAGCCGAGGATGGATTTGTCGAGGAACAGCGCGGCGGGCAGAAAGACTGCCTCGGCGTCGGCGGGCGGCATGCCCAGCAGCACGGCTTGACCGTGCCGGTCGAGCAGATCGACGGCCTGCCGTACGAGGGCGGTGCTGCCGACGCACTCGAAGGTGTGCGCGGCGCCGTCGGGCAGGATCTCCTTGACGGCTGCGACCATTCCGCCCGCGGTGCCTTCCTGGGTCTCCCCTTGTGCCGCGTGCACGAAGTGCGTGGCGCCGAACTGCCGTGCTGCCGCCTCCTTCTCCGGGTTGGCGTCCACCGCGACGATCGGGGCAGCGCCCGCGATCCTGGCGCCCTGCAGCACGTTGAGCCCGACACCGCCGACGCCGATGACCACCACGGACTCGCCGTGTCCGACTTGTGCCCGGTTGAGCACGGCGCCGACGCCGGTGAGAACGGCGCAGCCGATGAGGGCCGCCGACGTGAGCGGGATGTCACGGGGAACCGGTGTGGCCTGCACGGCCTTGACCAGGGTGCGTTCGGCGAAGGCCGAGTTGGCGGCGAAGTTGTACAGCGGCTTGCCGCCGCGGCTGAAGGGCTGTTCGGGCCTGCCGATGGCGAGGCGGCACATGGTGGGACGCCCGCGCGCACACTGGGGGCACGCGCCACAGTTGGCGATGGTCGACAGAGCCACATGGTCTCCGGGCGCCACATGAACCACGCCTTCCCCGACGGCCTCGACCACGCCGGCACCCTCGTGACCGAGCACGACCGGCCGCGGAAAGGGGATCGTCCCGTCGATGACGGACAGATCGCTGTGACACAGCCCCGCCGCGCGGATACCGACGAGCACTTCGCCGGGGCCCGGCGCCCGGATCTCCAGATCGTCGACGACCTCGGCCCGCGCCCCCTCCAGGATCACGCCTCTCATGCAGCTCACGCTCCCCTCTTCCCACGCGTCACGACGGCCAGACGATCGACTGGAGCTCGCTGTAGGCGTGCAGCCCGAACGAGCCGCCGTCCCGGCCGACCCCGGATTCCTTGAACCCGCCGAACGGTGTCTCCGGGTGCCGCTGGACGGTGTTGATGCCGACGTTGCCGCTGCGCAGCCGCCCGGCCAGCCGCCAGGCCCGGCCCGTATCGCCGCTGAAGACGTAGTCGTAGAGGCCGTAGGAGGTGCTGTTCGCGATGCGTACGGCCTCGTCGTCGTCCGCGAAGCGGAGCACCACGACCACGGGCCCGAACAGCTCCTCGCGGGCGACGGTCATCTCCGGCGTGACGTCGGTGATCAGCGTCGGCGCGACGTAGAACCCCGTCGCAGGGTGCGTGGGGCGTTCGCCCCCGACCAGGACGGTGGCGCCCTGTTCGCGGGCGCCCGCGATGTACGCCTCGACGCGGTCGCGTTGCGCCGCGGAGATCAGCGGCCCGACCGAGATTCGCTCATTCGTGGGATCGCCGAGCGTCAGTGCGGAGGCGTAACGTGAAAGGGCAGTCACGAACTCGTCGTGGAGCGAGTCGTGTACGAGCAGACGCGTCGGTGCCGTACAGATCTGGCCGCTGTGAAACGCCCAGGTCGAGGCGACCGAGCCCAGTGCTGCTTCGCGGACCCTGCCGACCGCGTCGTCCAGCACCAGCGCAGCCCCCTTTCCACCAAGTTCCAGGAGGGTGCGCTTCATTCCTCGTCCCGCGTTCCCAGCAATCTGCTTTCCCACGGAGGTGGAGCCAGTGAAACTGATCATGTCGACGCCCGGGTGTGCGACCAGGGCCTCCCCCGGCCCCGGCCCGGAGCCGGTCACCACGTTGTAGAGCCCGTCCGGCAGCCCCGCCTCCTTCAGCAGCGGGCCCAGCTCCAGACAGCTCAACGGATCCTGCGGCGCCGGCTTGCAGACCACGGCGTTCCCCATGGCCAGCGCGGGCGCGACCTTCCCAGCGAGGTTGACCACGGGGAAGTTGTAGGAGGTGATGCACCCGACCACGCCTACGGGGCGACGTACGGCGGCGGCACCGATCAGCCCACCAGGGGCCAGCGCGCTGGCCCCGACGGGCTGCGGGGCCAGGGGCACGGTGTCAGGCTCCAGCGCACCGCGGGCATACCGGCGGAAGCGGTCGGCAGCAGTGGGCAGTTGCATACCGCGCGCGACCTTGAAGGTGGCACCGGTCTCGGCCTGGAGCAGCGGCACCAGCGCGGGGCCACGCTCGGCAAGCAGCTCCGCGATCCGTTCCAGCACCCGGGAGCGCTCGCGGGGATCGGTGGCGGCCCACGCCTCCTGTGCGGCACGAGCCGCGCGGACGGCGGCGTCCACATCCGCCGTGTCCCCTTCGGGCGCCTCGCCGACCAGCTGTTCCGTGGCCGGGTCGATGACCGGGTAGTGGCCGCCTGCGGGCTGCCGCCAGCCACCACCGATCCAGTGCCGGTATGCCCGGGGTGGGTGCGTGCCGGACCGGTACGCCTCGGGCGAGCGTGCGCTGGGCTGGCGCGTGCTGGGCTGGTGTGGGCCGGGCTGGTGTGGGTTGGCCCGGCCTGGTCCGGGCTCCGGTGCCTGTCGGCCTGGGCCGGGCTCTGGTGCCGGGTCCGCCGCGTCGGGTGAGGTCGCCGGTCCGGTGCCCGGTTCCGGGGGCCGCGCGTCGTCCGTGCGCTTGGTGCTCGGTTCCGTCGTCACGTGCGTGCCTCTCTCGGCAGGCCCAGCACCTGCTGGGCGAGGATGTCGCGCTGGATCTCGTCCGAGCCGCCGTAGATGGTGTCGGCGCGGGTGAAGAGGAACAGCCGCTGCAGGGCGTCGAGTTCGTAAGGCCGGTGCGGCGCCCAGTCGTACGGGCCGAGGGCAGCGGCGGCTCCCCGCACCTGCATCGCCAGTTCACCGAGCCGCTGGTGCCAGCGCCCCCACAGCAGCTTGGCCACACTGGGCGCCCCTGGAACGGCCTCGCTGCGGGTGCCGATGCCATTGCTCTGGCTGTTGCTGTTGCCATGGCCATTGCCGCCGAGGGTGCGCAGGGCGTTCCAGCGCATCGTCCGCAGTTCGGCCCAGGACTGCACGAGCCAGTCGCGGAGCACGGGATCGCGCTCAGCGGCGCCGGTACGGAGGGCCAGACGCAGCACGCGGTCGAGTTCGGCGGCGAAGCCGACCTGCTGGGCGAGCGTGGACACGCCGCGTTCAAGGGCCAGCAGAAAGGTGGCGACCCGCCAGCCGTCGCCCTCGCCGCCCACCCGGTGGGCCGCCTCGGCGACGGCCCCGTCGAAGAAGACCTCGTTGAACTCCTCGGTCCCCGACATCTGCCGGATCGGCCGGACCTCGACGCGGCCCGGCTGATCCATCGGCACCAACAGAAAGGAGAGCCCTTGGCGTCCCTTAGAGCCCGCTTCGGTGCGGGCGAGCACAAAGCACCAGTCGGCCTCGTGGGCAAGTGACGTCCAGATCTTCTGCCCGGTGACGCGGTAACCCCCGGCGCTGCCGCCCGCGACGAAGTCCCGTGCGGCGCTGGTGCCTACGGCGGCGCTACGTACGGCGTCGCTACGTACAGCGTCGGTGCGTACGGGACCGGTGCGTACGGCGGCAGCGCGTCCGGAGCCGGCGCGTACGGCCGCAGTGCGTACGGCGGACAGGTCGGACCCGGCGTTCGGTTCGCTGTAGCCCTGGCACCACAGTTCCTCGCCGCGGGCGATGGCGGGCAGGAAGCGTTTGCGCTGCTCGTCGGTGCCGTGGGCCAGGAGCGTGGGGGCGAGCAGGTTCTCGCCGATGTGGCCGACGCGGGCGGGTGCGCCGGCGCGGGCGTACTCCTCGGCCCAGACGACCTGTTGGGTGAGGGTGGCGGCGCGGTTGCCGTAGCCGCCATGGGTGCGGTCCCAGCCGAGGCCGACCCAGCCCGCGCCGCCCAGCTCGCGCTCCCAGCGGCGGCGGACGGCGGTGGCCTGGTGCTCGCTGCCGGGCCCGCCCTGCCCGGCGGCGGACGCGTAGTCGCCGACCAGATGGTCACGCAGCCATTCCCGGGCCCGCGCTCTGAACTCCTCGTCCTCGCGGGTGAAACCGAAGTCCACACGTCCCCCTCTCAGCAGGCGGGTCAGGGCAAGGCCACATCAGGGCGGAGCCAGGTCAGGGCCAGGGGCCGGGGCGGAGCCGGGGCCGGGCCGGGGCCGGATCGGGCGAGACAGCGCTGTCCGGTCGGCGCGGGCGCTCGGCTCAGGCGTTGGGGCGGTCCTTGCGGGCGGCGGCTTCGGCCATCTCCTTCAGCCGCTCGAGCATGGGCATCGGGTCCCGGCCGACGGTGCCGGGCAGATGGTCGGCGAGTTGCTGCGGTGTCCAGGAGCCTTCGGCGTAGGCGGCCCGGAGTTCGCGGGGCTGGGCCCATACGGCGATCTTGGGTCCGGCGACGGTGTAGACCTGCCCGGTGATCTCCTGCTGCCTCGCCTGGTCGCTGAGCAGGTAGACGACGAGCGGGGCGACATCCTCCGGTTCGCCGATCTCCGCGAGCTCCATGGGGACGTTGGCCGACATCCGGGTGCGGGCCACGGGTGCGACGGCGTTGGCGGTGACGCCGTACTTGTACAGGCCGAGCGCCGCGCTGCGGACGAGGGAGATGATGCCGCCCTTGGCCGCCGCGTAGTTGGCCTGGGAGACGGAGCCCTGGTGGTTGCCGCTGGTGAAGCCGACCAGGGCGCCGCTGCGCTGGGCTCGCATCACGGCACTCGCGGCGCGGAAGACGGTGAAGGTGCCCTTGAGGTGGGTGGCGACGACCGGGTCCCACTCCTCCTCGGTCATGTTGAAGAGCATGCGTTCGCGCAGGATTCCGGCGACGCAGACCGCCCCGTCGAGGCGGCCGTACCGGTCGAGTGCGGTGTCCACGACGCGCTGTCCGCCGGCCATGGTGGAGATGTCGTCGGCGACCGCCGCGGCCTCGCCGCCCGCCGCCGCGATCTCTTTCACGACGGCCTCGGCTATCTCACTGCGCGGCTCGTCGCCGTCGACGGAGACGCCGTAGTCGTTGACGACGACCTTGGCCCCCTCCTGTGCGCAGGCCAGCGCCACCGCGCGGCCGATCCCACGTCCGGCACCGGTAACGGCGACGACCTTCCCGGCCAGGAAGCGCCCACCGCTCCCCGGGCCGCTTCCGTCGCCGACGCCCTCTTCGCTCCTGCCGGTTCCTTCGCTCCTGCCGGTTCCTTCGCTCCTGGAGCCCCCTTCGCTCCTACCGTCCCCTTCATTGCCTTTGTTCTCTATGTTCCTTTCGTTCCTCACGTCCGACCCCTCCCGGGCTATCTGACGGTCCGTTAGATTCTTGAGCAGCCACCGTCCGAACACAAGCCCCGTACGGCGCCCGTCCGAGCCGACCGACCGCCCCGGAGGAGAAGATGACCGTGCCGGCGCAGTGCCGCGAGTTCACCGAGATCGCCGAGCGCGTCAACAATTGGGGCCGCTGGGGCGCCGACGACGAGATCGGCACGCTCAACCTGGTGACCGACGCGGTGGTACGCGAAGCGGCGAGCACCGTCCGTACGGGCCGCCGCATTCCGCTCGCGCTGCCCCTCCAGCAGGACGGGGTGCAGACGGGGCTGGTCCCGGGGCGGGTGAACCCGCTGCACACGATGGTCGCGCTCAACGTGGAGATGTTCGGCCCCGGCACGGTGGCCACCAGCGACGACGCGGTCACCATGGGGCTACAGGCCGCCACCCACTGGGACGGCCTCGCCCACGTCTCGTACGGGGGCCGGATCTACAACGGGCGGCCCGCAACCACGGTCACCGCACACGGCGGAGCCGCGTTCAGCGGCATCGAGAAGAGCCGCCCCCTGGTTGCGCGCGGCGTCCTGCTCGATGTGGCGCGCGCCCGCGGCGAGGAGCAGCTGGCGCGCGGCCACGCGGTGACGCCCGAAGATCTCGAAGCGGCAGAGGAGTTCGCGGGCACCCGCGTACGGGCCGGGGACATCGTGCTGGTCCGCACGGGGCAGCTGCGCCGCTACCTCTCCGGCGACCGGAACGGTTACGCCCACCCCTCGCCCGGGCTGTCGCTGCGGACGCCGGCGTGGTTCCACGCCCGCGATGTGGCCGCCGTCGCCAACGACACGCTCACCTTCGAGATCGTCCCGCCGGAGATCGAGGGGCTGTGGCTGCCCGTCCACGCCCTGCATCTGGTGGAGATGGGCATGCTGCAGGGCCAGAACTGGAATCTGGAGGAGCTCTCGGAAGCCTGCGCCGAAGAGGGCCGCCACGCCTTCCTGCTCGCCGCCCAGCCCGAACCGTTCACGGGCGGCACCGGCGCTCCGGTGGCACCGGTTGCGGTGCTGTGAGCAAGCCGGGAACGGAGCAACTCCGCCGGGTACGCGGGGATTACGCGGTCGGCCCTCGATGGCCAACCAGGCGGACCGCCGTGCCGCCCACCGGGCAGGCCGGGTGGCGGTGCGCCTTTGCGCGCCCCGAGCACGGCACGGCGTACCGCCACCCGACTCCGGCGCTCGGGGCCCTGCCCCCGGACGGAGGTCGGCGCCGGAAGGCGACCCGTACTCGTCGAGGAACCCCAGGTACCTCGTCGTCCCCTCACGACGAATCGCTCCACCACCCAAGGGTGATCACGCCGACACGAGACGTCAACACCTGGTCTGGACTATGGGGAGTTTGCCCGTATTGTCCCGGCGCGCGTTCAGCCGAACGCGCCAGCCCCAGCGCCAGCCACATTGACGCGCGCACGCGCGTTCGCACCGGCGCGCAGATCACCCTTCGCGCGGACCTCACCACGAACGCCCGTACCGGCCTCCCGGTCGGCGACCGGGCCCGGCTCCCCCGCGGGCTCCAGCGGAGGGGTGTCCAGCTCGCACCAGACTCGTTTGCCGCCCGGCTCGTGCTCCCAGCCCCAGCGGTCGGCGAGACCCGAGACCAGCTCCAGGCCACGGCCACCGGTGTCCTCGCCCTCCGCTTGGCGGCGACGCGGCGCACGGCTGCTGGCGTCGGCGACCTCGACGCGTACCGACCCCGCCGCGCTGTGCGCCGGACCGCCACCGCACCGCCGGGGCAGCAGCATGCACAGCACGGCCGGACAGCCGGTGTGCACCACCGCGTTGGTGACGAGTTCCGAGATCAGCAGGATCAGCGTCTCGGCAAGGGACTCGTCGGCGTCCACTCCTGCACCCGCCAACCGGGCCCTTGCCCACCTCCTGGCGCGCCCCACCTCCGTCGGATCGGATCCGATCTCCAACTGCTCCAGAAGCACCTGCACCGCTCACACCATCCGAACTGGCGGACACATCGCCTCGCGTTCCCAAGTAGTCACGGATTGTGACTCCAGCGAGAACAGCATGGTTGACTCATAGTGATGCCAACAAGCGCTTCAGGCATATTCCGGCGCAAAGGAGTAGACGCACGGCATACTGTGCGACGCCGAGCGTGGGGACTCGAACGAGTTGGCCTGAATCTCGTGGGCACCTTCATGTTCCTTGCTCATCGGGGCAGTCACCGCCTCGCGGTACGACCCAGCGCCTCCGTCGACGGCCCGCCACCACCGGGGCCGCCGCACTCGCGCCCAGGGAGCGTACCGGAGTGGAATACGATCTTCCGCTCGTGGTGGTCACTGGACGCACGCAAGATACCCATAACCCTGCGTAGTCACTCTCATCGAATTTCCCGGATGAATGCGACGTTCAATGGCATATGGGGCGGACGAGCGCTGAGGCCAATTGCTCCTCCGAGGTCACAGCAGTGCGCCACTGTTCCGAACGCAACCACGCGCGTTTCAGGTGGAGATGGACCTCCGCCTCCCAGGTGAACCCCATTCCGCCGTGCACCTGCAGACAGTCGCGGGCGTTGTGCACGGCGGCGGTGTCGGCGAGCAGCTTCGCCGCGCAGACCTCCCCCTCGTCCGCGGTGACGGCTGCCGCGTAAACCACACTTCTGGCCGTTTCCGAACGGACCAACATTCCCGCGCACAGCTGCTGTACCGCCTGGAACGCCCCAATAGGGCGGCCGAACTGCTCGCGCTCCCGCGCGTAACCGACAGCGAGCTCCAGCGTGCGGCAGGCGCTGCCGAGCTGCTGCGCCGCGGTGAGCAGCGCCGCGTCCCTGCGCAACGCGGCTGCGTCCGTCCCGCCCCCGGCGCTCGTGCCTACCGCGCCACCGGCACCGCCCTCGCCCACCGCACCGCCCGCATCACCCGCACCACCCTCGGCGAACGCTCCGTCGGCACCGCCCGCGTTCCGGCCGTGCACCCGGTGCTGCACCCGGTGCAACGGTGTCAGCGGGTCCACCGACCGGATCGGCTCCGCGGGCAGCTCTCCTGGCGACAGCACCCGTGCTTCCCCGCCCTCATCGAGCACCAACACGGCGTCCGCAGCCCTCAGATGCTCGACCAGCGGCGCGCCACCACCAGTCCACGCCCCCTCCAGCGCTGTCACCACCACCGAGCCGTCCGCCGCGCCCGCCACCAACCCCGCGCTGCCCGCCAGATGACCGGCGACCAGTGGCCCCGGCAGCAGCGCGCGCCCCGCCTCCTCGAACACCAGCACCGCTTCCGGCAGGCCGAGCCCGACACCGCCCGCGCTCTCCGGCGCCCGCAGCGCGAACAGCCCGATCTCCCCCAACG
>NZ_JADKMA010000064.1 GCF_017676365.1 Streptomyces oryzae | reverse complement strand
CGCCTGGGGTGCGCCGGTACGGGTCAGCCGGGGATGAGTCCGTCGTCGCCGAGCATCTGCCGCACCTCGTCCAGCCCGGCGTCGGGCGCCGGCAGAATCAGCTCGGAGGGTTCGAGCGCGTCGTCGGGCAACGGGGTGCCCAGCCTGCGGACGGCGTCGAGCAGCGCATACAGAGTACGGCGGAAGCCGGCCTCGTCACCGCTCTCCATCTCCGCGAGCAGCTCGTCGTCGAGCTTGTTCAGCTCCACGAAGTGGCTGTCGTCCAGTTTGACCTGGCCTTCGCCCATGATCCGTACGATCATGCCGTTCTCCTCCTCCGGCTGCGGGGGTGCCGCTGAGGCCCGCGTTCACTCCTTGTTGAACTTGGGCGCGTCCTGCTGGCCGTTCGCCTGGCCCTGGCCCCCCTCGATGGCCTGCTGGCCGTTGCCGCTGCCACCGGCCAGCTCCGCCTTCATCCGCTGGAGCTCCAGCTCCACGTCGCTGCCGCCGGAGAGGCGGTCGAGCTCGGCGGTGATGTCGTCCTTGGCCATGCCGGTCGGGTCGTCCAGCGCGCCGGAGGCCAGCAGCTCGTCGATGGCGCCGGAGCGGGCCTGGAGCTGGGCCGTCTTGTCCTCGGCCCGCTGGATGGCCATGCCGACGTCGCCCATCTCCTCGGAGATGCCGGAGAACGCCTCGCCGATCCGGGTCTGTGCCTGGGCCGCCGTGTAGGTGGCCTTGATGGTCTCCTTCTTGGTGCGGAACGCGTCCACCTTGGCCTGGAGGCGCTGCGCCGCGAGGGTCAGCTTCTCCTCCTCGCCCTGCAGGGTCTGGTGCTGCCCCTCCAGGTCGGTGACCTGCTGCTGGAGCGCCGCCCTGCGGGAGAGCGCCTCGCGGGCCAGATCCTCGCGGCCGAGTGCCAGCGCCTTCTTGCCCTGTTCCTCCAGCTTCGAGGACTGCCCCTGCAGCTGGGTCATCTGCAGCTCCAGGCGCTTGCGGGAGGTGGCGACGTCAGCCACACCCCTGCGCACCTTCTGCAGCAGCTCCAGCTGCTTCTGGTAGGAGTAGTCGAGCGTCTCACGCGGGTCCTCAGCCCGGTCCAGGGCCTTGTTGGCCTTCGCGCGGAAGATCATCCCCATACGCTTCATGACACCGCTCATGGGCCTCGCGCGCCCCCTTCGTAACGGACTCAAGCCCTCGGCAATCTACAGACCCCAGAGTACGGGGCTGCCTTCCATTACCGCACCGTTCGGGCGCGGATGCGCTCATCCTGGAGGACGATCAGCCGCGCGGCCTCTCCGGCGCAGGGAGTAGGCACCCCTCCACGGAGAGTCCGGTGCTTCCGGAGCTTTCCCGTGGGGGCTGGGGCCCACCCTGATTCACACCGTACTCTTGAGATGTGTTCCGTAGCCGTTCGACGAAAGCAGGGCAGACCGCCTCACCTCAGGTGACGGCGGCCGAGCCGAGGCAGTCCCGCGACCCGCAAGCCCCCAAGGGTCGCCCCACCCCCAAGCGCAACGAGGCGCGCGGTCCGCGCCGCCCGATGGCCGCTCCGCAGAACCGCAAGGACGCGGTCAAGCGGCAGCGCGAGGCCCGCAGGGCCGCGCTGGCCAAGCAGCGCGAGGCGCTGGCCAGCGGTGACGAGCGCCACCTCCCCGCGCGGGACAAGGGCCCGGTGCGGCGGCTGGCGCGCGACTTCGTGGACGCCCGGTTCAGCGTGGCGGAGTTCTTCCTGCCGCTGGCGGTGATCATCCTGGTGCTGAGCATGCTGCCCTCGCTCCAGCTGAAGAACATCTCGCTGCTGCTGTGGCTCGTGGTGATCCTGCTCATCGTCGTCGACTCGATCGGCATCTCCGTACGGCTGAAGAAGAAGATCCGCGAGCGCTATCCGGACGAGAACCGCCGGGGCGCCATCGCCTACGCGCTGATGCGGACCCTCCAGATGCGCCGCATGCGCCTGCCCAAGCCGCAGGTCGCCCGCGGCCAGAAGCCCTGATCCGGCAGGAGCTGGTCGCCCGGCAGCTCGAGGAGCGGATCGCCGCGCACTTCGAGGTGGGGCGGCGGCTCCGCGTGCTGGACGCCGGGCTGGGCGACGGCGCACAGGCATTGCGGCTGGCCAGGGCCGGCCACGCGGTGACGGGGCTGGAGTCCGATCCGGCACGGCTGACCGCTCTGGAGGCGGCGCTGGCCCAGGAGCCGGAGGGCATCAGGGAGCGCTTCCGCACGCTGGCCGGCGGCGGCCAGGACACCGGCGCCCACTTTCTGCCCGGCACCTTCGATGTGGTGCTCGGCCACGACGTACTGGACCGGACCGCGGACCCGGACAGCACGCTGGCCGGTCTCGCCCGGGTGCTCGACACCGGGGGCCTGCTCTCACTGGTGCTGCCCAATGTGACGGCACGGGCCATGCGGCCGGGCATCGCCGGTGACTGGGCCGGCGCCCGTGCGGCCCTGGTGGCCGAACCGGCCGAGGGGGACCGCTTTCTGCGGCTGGAGTCGCTGACGTCGTTCCTCGCCCGGATCGGGGTGCCCATGGAGCGCTGGTACGGGGTGGGTGTCTTCGCCGGGGACGACGAAGACACCCTGGACGACGACGCGCTGGACGTGGAGGAGCGCGCCTGCCGGGTGGACCCCTACCGGGGGGTGGCGCAGTCGCTGCACCTGTTCGGGGTCCGGGGCCGGGGGTGACGCGCCCCGCAAGGGGCACCCCTTCCCCGGAGAGGTCTCACTCCGTGGCGGAGTGCAGGCTCATCGGGCCGTAGACGGTGTTGCCGTCCTCCTGGAGGGTCACCTGATCGGTTCCGCCCTCCAGCAGCTCCCGCCACACCTCACCGAGCCATGACTCGGCGTCCGACTGGGTGGGGAAGTCCTCGGGCTGTACAGCGGGTTCCGTCTCGGTGCCGTCGGCCTTCTCGAACCGCCACGTCCACGCCATCGCTGCCTCCGTAAGATCGCCGGTTGCTCCCGGAAGCGTAGTCCCCTGTGCGCGCCCGGCGGCAGGTCACGAGACGATCAGAGGGTGGAACTCACTCTGCTCGGCACCGGCGGACCCGCCGGTCTTCCCCGGTCCGGCTGCCCCTGTGCGCGCTGCGCCGCCGCCACCGGCCACGAGGCGCGGGCCGCGACAGCGCTGCTGGTGGACAGCACCCTGCTGCTCGATCTGACTCCCGGGCCCGCGTTCGCTGCGGCGCGGGCCGGCCAGTCGCTCAGCGGCGTACGGCAGGTGCTACTGAGTCACCCGCACGACGGACCGGCGTTGGAGGTACCCGCCGGGCTGCCGGCTCCCGTGCGGGTGCCGGACCGGCAGGAGCTGGCGCTCATCAGCGGGCACCGGGTGCGGGCGCTGGCGCTGGACTCGCCGGGCACCGGCTATCTGGTGACCGGGCCCGACGGGGAGCGGCTGCTGTATCTGCCGCCGGGCGCCGCACTCGCCGGGACGGGAAGCGGCACCGCCGGGAGCGGTACCGCTCCCGGCGGCCCGTACGACGTGGTGCTGCTGGACGTCGCCGGGCGGCCCGACGCGCTGGCCCGGCTGCGGGACGCGGGCCTGGTCGGTGCGGCCACGGATGTGCTCGCCGTCCACCTGGGGCACGAGGTGACTCCTGGCCCCGAGCTGCACCGGCAACTGGCCGCCGCCGGAGCGCGCGCCGTGCCGGACGGTACGACGCTCACCGTCGGTGAGTTCCACGGCGGGGTGGACGTCTCCCAGATCCCGCGCCGGACGCTGGTGCTGGGCGGGGCGCGCTCGGGCAAGTCGGTGGAGGCGGAGCGGCGGCTGGCCGCGTTTCCGGGTGTGGTGTACGTGGCGACGGGCGGCACCCGGGAAGGGGATCCGGAGTGGGCGGCACGGGTGACCGAACACCGGGAGCGGCGCCCGGCCTCGTGGCGGACCGAGGAGACCTGCGACCTGGTGCCGCTGCTGGAGCAGGACGGGCCGCCGCTGCTGATCGACTGTCTGGCGCTGTGGCTGACGCACACCATGGACGCGGTCCAGGCATGGGACGACGAGCGGTGGGAGCGGGGCGGCGCCGAGGAGCTGGCCGCGCGGGTCCGGGAGCTGGTCGCTGCCGTGCGGGGCACGTCGCGGCGGCTGGTGGCGGTCAGCAATGAAGTGGGCTCCGGGGTGGTGCCTGCCACCCCGGCGGGTCGGCGCTTCCGCGATGAACTGGGCAGGCTGAACGCCAGGTTCGCCGCGCAGTGCGAGCATGTGCTGCTCACGGTTGCGGGGGTCGGGGTGCCCTTGCGGTGAGGGTTGAGCCGATGGTCTCGCGTACCCCGCATGGGGGCTGCGCTTGCCAGCCTGCGCCTCTGGCACAGACCTCCCAAGCACAGCAGGGGGCAAGGGCAGACGCGCCCCGTCAGGGGCGCGGGGAACTGCGCGACAAGCCACAACGCACCCGCAGTCTGCAACGGCGAGGCAGGGGCAGCCCGGTAGCAGCGCGCGCAGCGCAACGCACCCGCAGCCTGCAACGCACAGCAAGGGGCACCCCGTAACCAGCAAGGCGCCGGATCCAGGCGCAGGGCACTCACGTAATCTCGGCCCACATGAGCGAGCTCAGCCTGGATCTGGACGACTTCTCCGACCTCATCGAGCGGCCGCACGGCGGCCTGCGCCGGGAAGCCGAGGAGCGGCGGGCGCTGACGGGGCTGCCCCCACGGGCCCTGGGCCGGCTGGAGGACGTGGCCGAATGGCTCGGCTCCGCACAGGCACGAGTGCCTGTGCGGCCGGTCGCCAACCCGCGTCTGGTGGTCTTCGCCGGCGACCACGGTGTCGCCGAACTCGGCGTCTCCACCCGGCAGTCGGGCACCGCAGCGGAGCTCGTGCACGAGCTGCTGGACGGCTACTCGCCCGCTGCCGTACTGGCGCGGCGGTTCGAGGTGCCGGTGCGGGTGGTCGACATGGCGCTCGACTGCGACCCGGGCGAACTCCCCGCCGAGGTGACCCGGCACCGGGTGCGCCGCTCGTCCGGGCGGCTGGACATCGGGGACGCGCTGACGCCGCAGGAGGCCGAGGCGGCGTTCCGCGCGGGGATGGCCGTCGCCGACGAGGAGGCCGACGCCGGTACCGACCTGGTGGTGCTCGGCGATCTGAGCGTGGGCGGCACCACGGCGGCCGGAACGCTGATCGCCGCGCTGTGCGGCACCGACGCCTCCGTGGTGACCGGCCGCGGCGGGGGCGGCATCGACGATCTGACGTGGATGCGCAAGTGCGCCGCCATCCGCGACGGACTGCGCCGGGCCCGGCCCGTACTGGGCGACCAGCTGCAGCTGCTGGCCGCGGTGGGCGGCGCCGACCTGACGGCCATGACGGGCTTTCTGCTCCAGTCGGCGGTGCGGCACACCCCGGTGATCCTCGACGGGGTCGTCTCGGCGGCCTGTGCGCTGGTCGGCCAGCGGGTGGCGTTCCGGGCGCCGGACTGGTGGCTGGCGGGGCAGGCCGGGAGTGAACCGGCCCAGGCCAAGGCGCTGGACCGGCTGGCCGCCGACCCCTTGCTGGAGCAGGGCGTCGAGGTCGGCGGCGGCACCGGCGCGCTGCTGGCCCTGCCCCTGGTGCAGGCGGCGGCAGCGCTGGCCGCCGAACTTCCGGTACGGGAGGGGCCATCCGACTCCGCGGAGGACGCTGCTGCTGGAGCTGTGGACGTCACCTGAGCCGACCGCCCTCCCGTCTGTGCCGGCCAGGAGACTGTCCTGGGCGGGCAGTTGCAGGCTGCGGCCCTATGTGGCTGAGCGCTCCCCCAAGTTCTCGGCTTCGCTCGAACAGGGGGGACCCCCACCGCGGCGGAGCCGCATATCAGCACAGCCCCGCGCCCCTTTGGGGCGCGGGGTCGGGCAGTAGCCTGCTCGGCCATGGAATCCTCCTCGCCACCGGCTGACATCGGCAGCGCCTCCGTGCCCGAAGGGCTGCGGTTCGCGTTCGGCACGCTGACCGTGCTGCCCGTGAGCGTCGCCCGCTGGGACCGGGCCGCCGCGCGGGCCGGGATGGTGTGCGCACCAGTGGTCGGACTGGTGGTGGGGGTCGTGGCCGCCGCCATCGGCGGCGTACTGCTGGTGTGCGGGGCCTCCCCGCTGCTGGCCGCGGTCGCGACCGTGGCGGTGCCCGCCGTGCTGACCCGGGGGCTGCACCTGGACGGGCTCGCCGACGTCGCCGACGGGCTGGGCAGCGGCAGGCCGGCCGAAGAGGCGCTGCGGGTGATGAAGCAGTCCGACATCGGGCCGTTCGGCGTGCTGACCCTGGTGTTCACGCTGCTGGGCCAGGTGGCCGCGGTCGCCGCGCTCTACGCGGAGGGCTGGGCCGCAGGCGCGGCGGGCGCGGTGGCCTCCGCCGTCGTCGCGCGGGGTGCGCTGGCCCTCGCTTCCCGGGAGGGCGTGCCCGCGGCCCGGCCCGAGGGGCTCGGTGCCGCTGTCGCGGAGACGGTGCCGCGCGGCGCTGCGCTGGGTGCCGCGCTGGGCGTCACCGGGTGCTGTGCGGGGCTGGCCCTCGCCGCGGGGCCCGTCGGACGGGTGGCCGGATTCGCGGCGGCGGCCGTGCTCGGGCTGTGCGCCGCTGAGGGGCTGCTGCGGCGCTGTGTGCGGCGGTTCGGCGGTGTGACGGGGGACGTCTTCGGGGCGGTCGCCGAGACGGCCGGCTGCTGTGTGCTCGTGGTGGCCGCGGTCCTGTGATCCCGGCCGCCCGCCCCTAACTCCCCCGACATTGTGGGGATGCGGGCATACGATGCCCGGAGCGTCCGAAGCCGAAGGCGCCCCCGCGCCTTCGAAAACCATGTCCAGGAAGAGGTCTCTCCCACGTGTCTGCACTGACTCTCAGCTCCTCGTCCGCGGCGACGCTGCGCGCGGACGCCGTCGTCGTCGGGATCGCCAAGAACGCCTCCTCGGGCAAGGGCAGGGCGGCCAAGGCGGCCGTCGTCCTCGCCCCCGGCGCCGAGGCCGTGGACAAGGCGTACGGCGGCAAGCTGGCCGCGACGCTGGAGACGCTCGGCGCGAACGGCGGCGAGGGCGAGGTCACCAAGCTCCCGGCCCCGGCGAGCGGTCTGAAGGCCCCGCTCGTGGTGGCGGTCGGCCTCGGCGACGCGGCGGGCAAGCAGGAGCCGTACGACACCGAGGCGCTGCGCCGTGCCGCAGGCGCCGCAGCGCGGGCGCTGTCCGGCAGCAAGAAGGCCGCGTTCGCGCTGCCCGCCGAGAGCGCCGAGGCGGTCGCGGCGATCGCCGAGGGTGCGCTGCTGGGTGCGTACTCCTTCACCGCGTACCGCGGCAAGGAGAAGAACGGCGCGGAGAAGAACAGCAAGAACAGCAAGAACGGCACGGACGGCAAGGACACCTCGGCGCCGCTCGCGGAGGTCGCGCTGGTCGGCGCCAAGCCGCGGGACAAGGCGCACAAGGCCGCAGTGGAGCGGGCGCAGGTGCTGGCCGAGGAGGTGCACAGGGCCCGCGATCTGATCAACACCCCGGCCAACGGGCTGGACCCCAAGACCTTCGCCGCCGAGGCCAGGGCCGCGGCCAAGGAGTTCGGCCTCACCTTCGAGGTGCTGGACGAGAAGGCGCTGGCCAAGGGCGGTTACGGCGGCATCCTGGGGGTCGGCAACGGCTCGGCGCAGCCGCCGCGGCTGGTGCGGATCGGCTGGTCGCACCCGAAGGCGAAGCAGAGCCTCGCGCTGATCGGCAAGGGCATCACCTACGACTCGGGCGGTATCTCGCTCAAGCCCGCCGGTCACAACGAGACGATGAAGTGCGACATGAGCGGCGCGGCTGCCGTCTTCTCCGCCGTCGTCGCCGCGGCCCGGCTGGGGCTGCGGGCCAATGTGACCGGCTGGCTGGCGCTCGCGGAGAACATGCCGTCCGGTTCGGCCACTCGTCCGGGTGACGTGCTGACCATGTACAGCGGCAAGACGGTGGAGGTGCTCAACACCGACGCCGAGGGCCGGCTGGTGCTGGCGGACGCGCTGACCCGGGCCGGTGAGGAACAGCCGGACGCGCTCGTGGACGTGGCGACGCTCACCGGCGCGATGGTGCTGGCGCTGGGCAACCGGACGTTCGGGATCATGGCGAACGACGACGCGTTCCGCTCCGCGCTGCACGAGGCGGCCGAGGAGGCGGGCGAGGCCGCCTGGCCGATGCCGCTGCCCGGGCACCTGCGCAAGAGCATGGATTCGCCGGTCGCGGACATCGCCAACATCGGGGAGCGGATGGGCGGCGGCCTGCTGGCCGGTCTCTTCCTGAAGGAGTTCGTCCCCGAGGGCACGCCCTGGGCGCACCTGGACATCGCGGGTCCCGCCTTCAACGACTCCGGGCCGTTCGGCTACACGCCCAAGGGCGGCACCGGCTCGGCCGTGCGTACGCTGATCCGGCTCGCGGAGCGCACCGCGGAGGGCGACCTGCAGCTCAGCTGAGACCCGGGGGGTCCGGGGGCCTCGCTCCTGAGCCCCGGACCCCGCGTCCCTGTTTTCCATCGACAAGTGCGAAGATGGGTGACTGGCAGGACAGGGCCCCGCACGGCTTGACAGAAGCCGGTTCGCGAATACCGCGAAAACGCGAAAAAGGGCCGAGCTAGACAAAAGCGGCCGAACCTCAAGCCGCCCGGTCACAGGAGACCGGCTACGGCGTACCCATGCATGGAGGACGTGACGTGGCGAACGACGCCAGCACCGTTTTCGACCTAGTGATCCTCGGAGGCGGTAGCGGCGGTTATGCCGCTGCCCTTCGCGCCGCACAGCTCGGTCTTGATGTCGCCCTGATCGAGAAGGACAAGCTGGGCGGTACCTGTCTGCACCGGGGCTGCATCCCGACCAAGGCGCTGCTGCACGCGGGCGAGGTCGCCGACCAGTCCCGGGAGAGCGCCGAGTTCGGTGTCAAGACCTCGTTCGAGGGCATCGACATGGCCGGCGTCCACAAGTACAAGGACGGCGTGATCTCCGGCCTCTACAAGGGCCTGCAGGGGCTGGTCGCCTCCCGCAAGGTCACCTATGTGGAGGGCGAGGGCCGGCTGTCCTCCCCCACTTCCGTGGACGTCAACGGCCAGCGCTACGAGGGCCGGCACATCCTGCTGGCGACCGGCTCGGTGCCGAAGTCGCTGCCGGGTCTGACCATCGACCACCAGCGCATCATCAGCTCCGACGACGCGCTGGTCATGGACCGGGTCCCGAAGTCCGCGATCATCCTGGGCGGCGGCGTCATCGGCGTCGAGTTCGCCTCGGTGTGGAAGTCCTTCGGCGCCGACGTCACCGTCGTCGAGGGCCTCAAGCACCTGGTGCCGGTCGAGGACGAGAACAGCTCCAAGCTGCTGGAGCGGGCCTTCCGCAAGCGCGGCATCAAGTTCAACCTGGGCACCTTCTTCGACAAGGCCGAGTACACCGCGGACGGCGTCAAGGTCACGCTGGCCGACGGCAAGGAGTTCGAGGCCGAGGTGCTGCTGGTCGCCATCGGCCGCGGCCCGGTCTCCGAGGGCCTGGGCTACGAGGAGGCCGGGGTCGCCATGGACCGCGGCTTCGTCACGGTGGACGAGTACTGCCGCACGAGCGTCCCGACGATCTCCGCCGTCGGTGACCTCATCCCCACGCTCCAGCTCGCGCACGTGGGCTTCGCGGAGGGCATCCTGGTCGCGGAGCGGCTGGCCGGGCTGAACCCGGTGCCGGTGGACTACGCCGGTGTGCCGCGCGTGACGTACTGCAACCCGGAGGTGGCCTCGGTCGGCCTCACCGAGGAGCAGGCCAAGGAGCGGTACGGTGCCGACAAGGTGGTCACGCTCAAGTACAACCTCGCGGGCAACGGCAAGAGCAAGATCCTGAAGACGGCGGGTGAGGTGAAGCTCGTCCAGGTGCGCGACGGTGCCGTGGTCGGCGTCCACATGGTCGGTGACCGCATGGGTGAGCAGGTCGCCGAGGCCCAGCTCATCTACAACTGGGAGGCGCTGCCCGCCGAGGTGGCCCAGCTCATCCACGCCCACCCGACCCAGACCGAGGCGCTCGGCGAGGCGCATCTGGCGCTGGCCGGCAAGCCGCTGCACTCCCACGACTGACCGCCGGGTTCCAGTCAGGGCGCGACCCATCCGCACAGTTTTGTAAGGAGCAACAGAAACCATGGCGGTTTCCGTAACCCTGCCGGCGCTCGGCGAGAGCGTGACCGAGGGCACCGTCACCCGCTGGCTGAAGGCCGAGGGTGAGCACATCGAGGCCGACGAGCCGCTGCTCGAGGTCTCCACCGACAAGGTCGACACCGAGATCCCGGCCCCCGCTTCCGGGACGATCGTTTCCATCAAGGTCGCCGAGGACGAGACGGTGGAGGTCGGCGCCGAGCTGGCCGTCATCGACGACGGTTCCGGCGCACCGGCCGCAGCTCCGGCCGCCGAGCCCGCGCAGGCCGAGGCCCCGGCCCCGGCTCCGGCCGCCGCCGAGCAGCCGGCGCCTGCCCCGCAGCCCGAACCCGCTGCCGCTGCCCCGTCCGCCGGTGGCGCGGCCGAGGGCACCGACGTGGTGCTGCCCGCGCTGGGCGAGTCCGTCACCGAGGGCACCGTCACCCGCTGGCTGAAGCAGGTGGGCGACGAGGTCGAGGCGGACGAGCCGCTGCTGGAGGTCTCCACCGACAAGGTCGACACCGAGATCCCGGCCCCGGCCTCCGGCACGCTGCTGGAGATCACCGTCGGCGAGGACGAGACGGCCGAGGTCGGCGCGAAGCTGGCCGTCATCGGTGCGGCCGGTGCCGCTCCGGCCGCCGCCGCCCCCGCCCCCTCGGCTCCGGGCAAGCCCGCCGAGGAGGCACCGCAGCCCGCGCAGGCGGCCCCGCAGGCCCCGGCGGCTCCGGCGCAGCCCGCCGCGCCGCAGACGCCTCCGGAGCCCTCGCCGGCCCAGCCGGCCCCGGCGCAGCCCGCGCCGCCGGCCCAGCCCGCTCCGGCTCAGCCCGCGCCCGCGGCCCAGGCCCCGGCGGCTCCGGCCGCTCCGGCTCCGGCCCCGGCGCCGGAGAGCGACGGCGCCTATGTGACGCCGCTGGTGCGCAAGCTGGCGGCCGAGCAGGGCGTGGACCTCTCCTCGGTGCGCGGCACCGGGGTGGGCGGCCGGATCCGTAAGCAGGACGTCCTGGAGGCAGCCGAGGCGAAGAAGGCCCAGGCTCCGGCCCCGGCCGCAGCGCCCTCCGCCGCCGCGTCCGCCCGGCCGACGTCGCCGAAGCTGGAGCCGTCGCCGCTGCGCGGCCAGACGGTGAAGATGCCGCGGATCCGCAAGCTCATCGCGGACAACATGATGAAGGCGCTGCACAGCCAGGCGCAGCTGTCCACCGTCGTCGAGGTGGACGTGACCCGCATCATGCAGCTGCGGGCCCGCGCGAAGGACGCCTTCGCGGCGCGTGAGGGCGTCAAGCTCTCGCCGATGCCGTTCTTCGTGCAGGCGGCTGCCGAGGCGCTGAAGGCCCACCCGTCGGTCAACGCGCGGCTGAACGACGACGGCACCATCACCTACCACGACGTCGAGAACATCGGCATCGCGGTGGACTCCGAGAAGGGTCTGATGGTCCCGGTCATCAAGGAGGCCGGGAACCTCAACCTGGCGGGCATCGCCCGCAAGACCGCCGAGCTGGCCAAGAAGGTCCGCGAGGGCGGTCTCGGCCCGGACGACATGTCCGGCGGTACGTTCACGATCAGCAACACCGGTTCGCGGGGTGCGCTCTTCGACACCATCATCGTGAACTACCCGCAGGTCGCCGAGCTGGGCATCGGCGCCACCGTGCGCCGCCCGATGGTCGTCAACCACCCGGACCTGGGCGAGACGATCGCGATCCGGGACATGGTCTACCTGACCCTGTCCTACGACCACCAGCTGGTGGACGGCGCCGACGCCGCCCGCTACCTGAACGACGTCAAGGCCCGCCTGGAGGCCGGCGAGTTCGAGGGCGAGCTGGGGCTGTAACCCTTCCGCCCGGCTGAGAGTGGTGCCCCCGTCACACCTGTGTGGCGGGGGCACCGCCGTTCTCCCGTGACGGATCCCTCACCGTATGCAGTGGCACCGGGTGCCGGGTCAGGCCGTATCGTCTAGGAGCCCCACCACCTCGTTGCGAGGAGCATCTACATGACCCCGCCCGTCGTCCAGTCGCTGCGCGAACAGATCCGCGAGCACCTCGTGGAGGGCATCGTCAGCGGGCGGTGGAAGCCCGGCGAGCGGATCGTGGAGCGGCGGATCGCGGTGGAGCTGGAGGTCAGCCAGACCCCGGTGCGGGAGGCGCTGCGGGAGCTGGAGGCGCTGCGGCTGATCGAGTCGTCGCCGAACAAGGGCGTGCGCGTCCGGGAGCTGTCGGCGGCGGATCTGGAGGAGATCTATCCGGTGCGCGCCGGCCTGGAGCAGATCGCCGCCGAGCTGGCGGTGCCCCGGCTGGCGGGCGACGTCTCGGCGCTGCGGCCGCATGTGGAGGCGCTGTACGAGGCGGACCGGCGCGGGGACGGCGAGGCCCAGGTGCGGCACACCGTCGCCTTCCACCGCGAGCTGGTCCGCGCCGCCGGCAACAGCGTGCTGCTGCACACGTGGGAGGGCCTGGGCATCGAGGTGTGGACGGCGCTGTCGATCCGCTGGCTCGGTACGGTGCAGCAGTCGTACGCGGAGGAGCACGAAGCGGTTATGGCCGCGATCCAGCGATGTGACCCGAACATTGGCCTGCTGGTGAAGGAGCACGTGCTGGGTTGCGCTCCCGCGCCCCGGGACTGAGCGCCCCGACAGGTGCGCGGGGAACTGCGCGACCGGCCCCGGACGGGCCGCAGCCTGGCGACCGCGCCACCCGCAACGGCGAGCCGCGGGTCGCGGGAGGACCCCTGACATCGCGTGCCGACTTTCACGGCACGGAATGCCAATTTCGGCAGATGCTTTGATCGATCATCGATCAGAGGCGTACAGTCCCTCCGTTGGGTGCCCCCTGTCCTGCCAGCCAGGGTTCACAACACCCACCCGCACAACCGCCCTCCCGACCCGTTTGGAGGGGCCTACACGTCCGGAAGGTGGCCACCATGCCCGATCCCGTACGCCCGCGTCCGAGCGAGCTGGACCAGCTCCCGGACCGTGATCCGCAGGAGACCGGCGAGTGGCGCGAGTCGCTCGACGCCGTCGCGGCACATGCGGGCGACGAACGAGCCGCGTATCTGGTGCGTCGTACCGTAGAGCACGCGCAGCACAGCGGCCTGGCCGTACCGGCCCTGCTGGAGACGGAGTACGTCAACACCATCCCGACCTCGGCCGAGCCGGCCTTCCCCGGCGACGAGGCGATGGAGTCCCGGATCACCGCGTGGAACCGCTGGAACGCTGCGGCCATGGTCACCCGGGGCAGCCGCTACGGCCTCGGCGGCCATATAGCGACGTTCGCCTCGGCGGCCTGGCTGTACGAGACGGGCTTCCAGCACTTCTTCAGGGGGAAGGAGGGCGCGGACCGATCGGGCGACCAGCTGTACGTCCAGGGCCACGCCTCCCCCGGCGTCTACGCCCGCGCCTTCCTCGACGGACGGCTCACCGAGGCCCACCTGGACCGGTTCCGGCAGGAGGCGGGCGGGGACGGGCTGCCGTCCTACCCGCACCCGCGACGGCTGCCGTGGCTGTGGGAGTTCCCCACCGTCTCCATGGGCCTGGGGCCGATCTCGGCGATCTACCAGGCGCGGTTCAACCGCTATCTGACCCACCGCGGCATCAAGGACACCTCCGCCTCGCACGTATGGGCCTTCCTCGGCGACGGCGAGATGGACGAGCCGGAGTCGACCGCGGCCCTCGCCCTGGCCGGGCGGGAGCAGCTGGACAACCTCACGTTCGTCATCAACTGCAACCTCCAGCGGCTGGACGGCCCGGTCCGCGCCAACTTCAAGATCGTGCAGGAGCTGGAGACCCAGTTCCGCGCCGCGGGCTGGAACGTGATCAAGTCGCTGTGGGGCTCCGCCTGGGACGAGGTGTTCGCGCTGGACACCACCGGCGCGCTGACCCGGCGGCTGCGCGAGGTGCCGGACGCGCAGTTCCAGACGTACGCCACCCGCGACGCGGCCTACATCCGCGAGCACTTCTTCGGCGCCTCCCCGGCCCTCGTCGAGCTCGGCAAGCTGCTGTCCGACGACAAGATCACCGAGCTGTTCAAGACCTCACGCGCCGGCCATGAGCCGCGCAAGGTCTACGCGGCGTACAAGGCGGCCGTCGAGCACAAGGGCGCCCCGACGGTGATCCTGGCGCAGACCGTCAAGGGCTGGACGCTGGGCCCGGGCTTCGAGTCCCGCAACGCCAACCACCAGATGAAGAAGCTCACAGGCAAGGAGTTCCGCGCCATGCGGGACCTGCTGGAGCTGCCCATTCCGGACAGCAAGCTGGACGACGAGCTGGTGCCCTACGTCCACCCGGGCCCCGACTCCCCCGAGGTGCGCTACCTCCAGGAGCGGCGCGCCGAGCTGGGCGGCCCGGCCCCGGCCCGCAAGGTGCACCCGGTCGGCCTGCCCTCCCCCGCCGAGAAGCCCTTCGACGTGCTGAAGAAGGGCTCGGGCTCCCAGGAGATCGCCACCACCATGGCGTTCGTGCGGCTGGTCAAGGACCTGATGCGGGAGAAGGAGACCGGCAAGCGCTGGGTGCCGATCGTCCCGGACGAGGCGCGTACGTTCGGTATGGAGTCGCTGTTCCCGTCGGCGGGTATCTACTCGCCGCTGGGCCAGAACTACGAGCCGGTCGACCGCGACCAGCTGCTGTTCTACAAGGAGGCCAAGGACGGCCAGATCCTCAACGAGGGGATCACCGAGGCCGGTTCGCTGGCGGACTTCACCGCGGCAGCCACGTCCTACGCCACGCACGGCGAGCCGATGATCCCGTTCTACATCTTCTACTCGATGTTCGGGTTCCAGCGCACCGCCGACCAGTTCTGGGCGCTCGCCGACCAGCTGGGCCGCGGCTTCGTCATCGGCGCCACCGCAGGCCGTACGACGATGACCGGTGAGGGCCTCCAGCACGCCGACGGGCACTCGCATCTGCTGGCCTCCACCAACCCGGCTGTCATCTCCTACGACCCGGCGTTCGCCTACGAGGTGGGCGTCATCGTCAAGGAGGGGCTGCGCCGGATGTACGGCCCGGACGGGGCGGCGCAGGAGAACGTCTTCTACTACCTGACGGTCTACAACGAGACCAAGGTGCAGCCGCCCATGCCGGAGGGCGAGGGCATCGAGGAGGGCATCCTCAAGGGGCTCTACCGCTTCAAGGAGGCGGAGGCCGCCTCCGCTGACGCCCCGCGGATCCAGCTGCTGTCCTCCGGTACGGCGATCCACTGGGTGCTGGAGGCCCAGCGCATCCTCGCCGAGGAGTGGGGCGTGGCCGCCGATGTGTGGTCGGCACCGTCCTGGACCGAGCTGCGGCGCGAGGCGATGGAGTGCGACGCGGCGGCGCTGCGCGGCGAGGAGCGGGTGCCGTATGTGACCCGCGCGCTGGAGGGGGCACCGGGTCCGGTGCTGGCCGTCAGCGACTGGATGCGGGCCGTGCCGGACCAGATCAGTCAGTGGGTCGAGCAGGACTGGGCCTCGCTGGGCACGGACGGCTTCGGCCTCTCCGACACCCGTGAGGCCGCGCGCCGGTACTTCGGCGTCGACGCCGAGTCCGTCGTCGTGGCCGCGCTGTCGCGGCTCGCGCGGCGCGGAGAGGTCAAGGCGGAGGACGTCCGCCGGGCCGCCGAAAAGTACGGGCTCGCGTAGACCGTCGGCCTGCGCTTCGCGGGGTTCGCCTTTGCGGAGACGCGCCGTTGGGCCTTGGGTTGTGGCCCGGGTGCGGATCACTTCTGGCTGGTCGCGCAGTTCCCCGCGCCCCTTTCGGGGCGCGGGGAACTGTGCCGTTCGGGGCTGCTTACTCCGCCGGGTGCTTGCGCAGGTGGAGAATGGCGGCGATCAGGCCGCCCCAGACGATGAGGATGGCCGCGGTCATCATCACGATGGCTCCGGTGGACATCAGCGCACCTCCTCCCGTTCGGCGTCACCCTCGACGGGCGCGTCCCGCCAGGGGATGAGGGAGATGAGGACACCCACCAGCACGGCGGCGACCGCGACGCCCCAGCCGGCCCAGGCGAGGAACGAGGTGGGGTAGCCGCCGTAGTTCTCGTCGAACTCCTTGCGCAGGCTGTCGACCATCATCCAGCCGAGCACCACCGGGGTGATCACCCCGAGGCACACCCGCCACCAGGCACCCAGCCGCACGGCGGAGGTCTCGTCCGCGTGCGCCTGGAAGGGCTGCAGCCGGCGCAGCACCCAGGCCATGACGACCAGGAAGACGAGCGCGGCCAGCGCGATGCCGTACTGGTTGATGAAGTGGTCGGCCGCGTCCAGCAGCGACAGGCCCGCGTCGGTGGGGAAGAGGGCCAGCGAGACCACGGCCACCAGGCCGCCGACGATCCACACGGCGGGCACCCGGCGCATGCCGGTGCGGTCCTGTACGGCCGAGATGACCACCTGCACGATGCTGACCAGCGAGGTGAGGCCCGCAATGGCCAGCGACAGGAAGAAGATGACGCCGAAAGCCGCGCCCATCGGCATCTGGGAGATGACGGCGGGGAAGGCGATGAAGGCGAGCCCCACCCCCTCGCTGACGACGTCGCCGACGGCCGCGCCGTTGGCCTGTGCCATGAAGCCCAGGGTGGCGAAGACGCCGATGCCGGCGAGGATTTCGAAGGAGCTGTTGGCGAACCCCGCCACCAGCGCCGAGCCGGTCAGGTCGGCCCGGCGGCCCAGGTAGGAGGCGTAGGTGACCATGATGCCGAAGCCGATGGAGAGGGAGAAGAAGATCTGGCCGTAGGCGGCGACCCATACGCTGCCGTCGGTCAGCGCGCTCCAGTCGGGGGAGAACAGCGCGTCCAGTCCCTCGGCGGCACCGTCGAGCGTGACGGCCCGGAGCACCAGGATGACGAAGAAGAACACCAGGGCCGGGATGAAGATCTTGTTGGCCCGCTCGATGCCCCGGCGGACGCCGAGGGCCAGGATGGCCAGCACGATGATCCAGACGCCCAGCAGCGGCCAGAAGACATTGCCGACGAAGGAGCTGGGCAGCCCCGGCTCGGACCCGGCGTGCAGGAAGTCCCCGGCGAAGAACTTCTCGGGGTCCTTGCCCCAGTCCTTGCCGAAGGAGAACCCGGCGTACCGCACCGCCCAGGCGACGATCACCGCGTAGTAGGCGGCGATGACGAAGCAGATGGCCACCTGCCACCAGCCGATGACCTCGGCAGGGCGGGATATCTGCCGGAACGCCGCGGGCGGCGACTTCCGGAACTTCCGCCCTACGGTGTATTCGAGTATGAGCAGCGGGAGGCCCGCTGTGAGCAGAGCCACGAGATAGGGCAGGAGGAAGGCTCCGCCGCCGTTCTTGTACGCCTCGGCGGGGAAGCGCCAGATGTTGCCCAACCCGACGGCGGAACCGATGGCCGCCATCAGGAAGCCGGCCCGCGAACCCCACTGTTCGCGCTGCTCGCCCTGATCGCGAGTTTGCTGAGACATGACCGTTTCCTTGTTCGCTGTATAACGGGCGGAACGGTAACAGCGGGACACGTCCCATGGGAGGGGTATTCAGCATGCGGGCAGCCCGGCTGATCAGGATGGTGCTGCTGCTCCAGGCACGGCGGGAGATGACGGCCGCCGAGCTCGCCGCGGAGCTGGAGGTCTCCGAGCGCACCGTCTCGCGCGATGTGCTGGCCCTGTCCGAGGCGGGCGTGCCGGTGTACGCGGACCGGGGCCGCGCGGGCGGCTACCGGCTGGTCGGCGGCTACCGCACCCGGCTCACCGGTATGGGCCGCAGCGAGGCGGAGGCGCTGTTCCTCTCCGGGGTGCCCTCGGCACTGCGGGACCTGGGCCTTGACGACGCGGCCTCGGCGGCGAAACTGAAGGTCTCCGCCGCGCTGGACCCCGCGCTGCGTGATGTGCACGACAGCACGGCACAGCGCTTCCACCTGGACGCCCCCGGCTGGTGGCAGGCGCCCAGGACACCGGCGCTGCTGCCCGCGCTGGCCGACGCCGTCTGGTCGGACCGGCAGGCCGCCGTCCGGTACGAGGGGAAGCGTGGCGAGGTCGAGCGGGAGCTGGAGCCGTACGGGCTGGTGCTGAAGGCGGGCCACTGGTATCTGGCGGCCCGCGTACCCGCGGACGCGGGCCGCCAGGACCGCGACCCCTGGAGGGTGTACCGCGTCGACCGGTTCACCGAGGTCGCCGTACGTGACGAGCGCTTCGCCCGGGATGCCGGCTTCGACCTCGCCGCGTTCTGGACTCGGCAGGCGGAGGCTTTCGCGCAGTCGCTGCTGCGGTGGGAGGTGACGCTGCGGCTGACCGAGTCCGGCGCCCGCCGGCTGCGGCACGTCACCGACCGGGCGGCGGTCGACGAGGCGCTGGCCGCCGGCACCGTCGACGACCAGAGCCGTACGACGGTGACGCTGCGGGTGGAGAACGAGGAGGTGGCCTACAGCCAGCTCCTCGCCCTCGGCCCGGAGTGCGAGGTGCTCGCGCCCAGCTCCTTGCGGAGCCGCTTTGTGAAGGCGGCCCGTGCCATGGGTGCCCTCTATCTGGGGGATTAGCCCCCCTCTGGTCTGAGCAGGGGGTGCCCCTGGCTGTTGTTCGCAGCCTGCGGCTTCGGTGTGGTTGCGCGCGCAGTTCCCCGAGCCCCTTCGGGGCTAGCGGTAACCGCTCACGTCCGCGGGCTTGCCCGCGTGTTCGACCTCGATGAGGTAGCGCCAGGCGTCCGGCGCCGAGCCGTCCACGTCGGTGAAGCCGTAGACCTTGGCGAGGCCGCCGCTGGAGAGGGACTGCCCGTTCCAGCGGGACACGTCCGGGTCGGCGGCGAGTGCGGCCACGGCGCGGCCGACGAAGGCGGGGGTCTCGGAGATGGCGAAGTGCGGGTCCTTGGCGCAGCCGTCGCGCCAGTTCTCCTCCGTCACCTTGAAGTGGGTGTCGAGCATCGCCTCCGAGCGCAGCCAGCCCGGGGTCAGACAGACCACGGTGGTCCCGTGCTCCTTGGTCTCCTCGGCGAGCGCGCGGGCCATCCGCAGCGGCGCGTACTTGGCCAGGTCGTAGTAGACGGGCTGCCGGTAGCGCTGGTTGAACTCCTCGGTGCCGTCGGTGACCTCGATCAGCAGCCCGCCGGGCCGCCGGGTCAGCAGCGGCAGCGCGCAGGCGCTGGTGATCAGGTGGCTGTCGATCCCGAGCCGCAGCACCCGCAGCCCGTCGGCCAGATCGTGTTCCCACAGCTTCTTGTCGAAGCCGACGAGGTGGTCGCCGCCCCACAGGTCGTTGACGAGGATGTCGAGGGCGCCCTGTTCCCGCTCGATCCTGGCCATCAGCTCCCGCACCTGACCGGGGTCGAGATGGTCGACGGCGACGGCATGTCCACTGCCACCAGCCTCCTTGCCCACCTCGGTCGCCAGTTCGGCCGTCCCCTCGATCGTCTCGCTCGCCCGGCCCACCTCGCTGACCTTCTCCCTGGTGGTGCGGCCGGTCGCGTAGACGGTGGCTCCGGCCCGGCACAGCTCGACGGCCATGGCCCGGCCCGCTCCCCTGGTAGCGCCCGCGACCAGGGCGACCTTGCCGGCCAGCGGCCCATGGGAGCTGCTCGGTTCCCTCATGTGTTCCTCCGCGTTGTTGCTCGTTTGCTGCTCATTGCCGCTCTCGGCGGCAGGTGGAACACACTCACAGCGATACCCGACAGCTTCTGTCGGGTATCGCCGGGTATCGCATTCGCATCACGTCTCATAACGACACAGCCGCATCTGGCGCACTCCGCGTGCGTTGCAGGCGCCCAGGCCCGATGCTGAGGGCGTGATGGACGAGACGGAGTTCTGGGAGCTGATCGACTCCACCCGGCAGGAGGCCGACAGCGACCCCCAGGAACAGGCGGATCTGCTGGTCGAGCGGCTTACGCAGCTCGACCCGGACGCGGTGACGTACTTCGCCCGCCACTTCGAGTCGCGCTACAACCGTGCCTACCAGTGGGACCTGTGGGCCGCCGCCTGGATCCTGCTGGACGGAGCGAGCGACGACGTGTTCGACGCCTTCCGCTGCTGGCTGATCGGCCAGGGCAGGGAGGTCTTCGAGGGCGCGGCGCACGAGGCCGACGCGCTCGCCGAACTGCTGGACGACTTCGACGAGGAACTGGACGGGGACGGCGAGGAGCTGGGCTTCGCGGCCGACGAGGCGTACGAGCAGCTGACCGGTACCGTCCTGCCGGACCTGGGGCTGCCGGAGGCGCCGGCCGACCCCGAGGGGATCCCGCTCGACATGGAGGATCCGGCGGCGCTGGCCGACCGGCTGCCCCGGCTCTGGGACCGCTTCCGGGGCGAGTGAGCGCGCCGCACAGCCCTGGGCTCGGCCGGGCCGCGCGGGCTCAGTCGGGCCGTACCGACTCCAGATAGGCGGAGCACCGCGCGAGCAGCGAGATCAGCTGGGCGCGCTCCTCGTCCGTGAACTCGGCGGCCAGCCCCCGCTCCACCCGTACGGCACCCTCGTCCGCCTCGGCCATCACCTGCGTCCCCAGCTCGGTCAGCCGCGTCTCCAGCACATTGCGGTGCCAGGGGTGGGGGGTGCGGGTGATGAGGCCGCGCTGCTGGAGGTTGTTGAGGATCGTGTTCATCGTCGGCGCGGTCACCCGGCAGGCCCGGGCGAGGGCCGCCGCCGGAATGCCCGGGTTCTCCGCGAGCTGGAGCAGCGCCGCGTACTGAGGGACCGTCAGCCCGGCAGGTTTGAGCACGGCGTGCTTCGTCGCGGTGAGCGCGTGCTCGGCGTCCTTGATGTGCGAGCCCAGACGCTCGGAGGCGGGCATGGAGGTCATCCACGCATCGTAGCCACCAGCACAAAGGTAAGTACCTTGACAGGGGATTAGAGCTCTAATTAATGTTCGTGGACATCTCGACGACAGGGGTCTCAATAGCAGTGGCCGCGTGCCATCACCGCTTCCCTCCGGCCCCTTTCCGCCTCTGGAGGCACACCATTTCCCGCTCGCACCCTCTTCCCGGGCGCCGGATCGCGCTGGCCGCCCTCGCCGTGGCCACGACGGCCACCGCTCTCACGGCGTTCACCGCGCCACCCGCCACCCCGGCACAGCCCACCCACTCCGCGCCGCCCGCGCAGGCGGCCCAGGCGACCCAGGCGGCACACCCGGCCCACGCGGCCCAGCTGCGCATCTCCACCGCGTACGAACTGCCCGGCGACCGCGTCTACCCGGAGGGGATCGCCGCCGACCCCCACTCGGGGCGGCTGTACGCGGGGTCGTACGCGAACGGCGCCGTCTACCGGATGACGCCCGGGCACCGCGCGGCCGAGACGTTCCTGCCCGCCGGCGCCGACGGACGGCACACCGCGAACGGGCTCAAGGTCGACCGCGCGGGACGGCTGTGGGTCACCGACTCCACCAAGGGCGTCTTCGTCTACGACACCCGCAGCCGCCGGCTGCTGGCCCGGTTCGACACCCCCGGCGACGACCCCTTCTTCATCAACGACCTCGTCCTGACCCCGGACGGCACGGCCTATGTGACGGACAGCGTGCGCAACGTCGTCTACCGCGTCACCCCCGCACAGCTGGCCCGCGCACAGGCGGAGGGCGGGCGCGGGCGGCTCGCCACCCGGTTCGACCTGTCCGGGGTGCTGTCGCCACGCCCCGACGACGCGCCCTACGCCCTCAACGGCATCGCAGCCGGGCCCGGTGGCCGCTATCTGCTCACGGTGGACATGACCAGTGGCGGCCTCTACCGCCTCGACCCGGTCACCGGCACCGTCTCCCGCGTCCAGCTGCACGGCGCCGACCTGCGCAACGGCGACGGCCTGGAGACCGTGGGCAACAGGCTGTGGGCCGTGCACAACAAGGACAACGCGCTGAGCCGTTGGCGGCTCAGCCACGACGGCACCGAAGCCCGCCAGGAGGCGCGAGCGAGCGACCACAGGCTCCAGGTGCCCACCACCTTGGTGCGGGAGCGCGGCACGCTGTTCGTGGTCCGCTCACAGTTCGACAAGGGCGGTCCGATGGGCCCGGGCACGCCGCGGACACCGTTCACGATCGCAGCCGTACGCGGACTTTGAGCCGCGCCCGGTGCAGCCGGCACGCATGCGCGAGGATGGGCGCATGCGTATCGCGGTCACCGGCTCGACCGGACTCATCGGCTCGGCACTCACCCGCTCGCTGCGCGCGGAGGGCCACGAGGTGCTGCGGCTCGTACGGCGGCCGGCAGCAGCGGCCGACGAGGTCCGCTGGGACCCGAAGGGCGGCCAGGTGGAGGTGACGGCGCTCGCCGGCTGCGAGGCCGTCGTCCACCTGGCCGGCGCGGGCGTCGGCGAACACCGCTGGACGGACAGCTACAAGCGCGAGCTGCGCGACAGCCGGGTGCTGGGCACCCGCACCCTCGCCCGCGCCCTGGCGACGCTGGACGCACCGCCGCACACCCTGCTGATCGGCACCGCGATCGGCTACTACGGCGACACGGGTGACCGCGCCGTCGACGAGGACGCCGGACCCGGCACCGGCTTCCTGGCCGAGCTGTGCCAGGACTGGGAGGCCGCTGCGGAGCCTGCGCAGGACGCCGGTATCCGCACGGTCTTCGGCCGCACCGGGCTGGTCGTCGCGCGCGGCGGCGGGGCGTGGGGCCGGCTGTTCCCCCTCTTCAAGGCCGGTCTCGGCGGCCGGATGGGCAACGGCCGCCAGTACTGGAGCCACATCGCGCTGCACGACCATGTGGCGGCGCTGCGCTTCCTGCTGGAGAAGGGCTCGCTGAGCGGCCCGGTGAACCTCACCGCGCCGGAACCGGCCACCAACCGCGAGGTCACCGCCGCCATGGGCCGGGTACTGCACCGCCCCACCGTCTTCGCGGTCCCGGCACCCGCACTCCGTATCGCCCTGGGCGAGTTCGCGCAGGACGTACTGGGCAGCCAGCGCGTCCTCCCCCGCCGCCTGCTGGACGCGGGCTTCCGCTTCGCCTTCCCGACGGTCACGGACGCCATCCGCGCCGCACTGTGAACCCGGCCGACGGCGACCGGGCCGCATGCCCGGCGTCCTGAGCGGCCGGCACTCCTCTCCCTCCCTCCCTCTCCAGCTCCAGCCCCCTTCCCTCTCCACCTCCACATCCCCCTCCGCCCTCGGCGCATACGGGCTCGCGGGGGCAATCGGGCTGCCCTCGGCCGTCGTTGACAAAGCGGAACACTGCTCCGTATCTTAACCGGAACAATGCTCCGTTTCAATCGTGCTGACGGCCCGTTCCGGCGGCAGGAGCTCTTGAAGGGATGTACACATCGTGAGTGCAACGACTTCCACAGCCGGCGCCGTCGGCTCGTACGCGCCCGTTCTCTCGGTCGGCCCGGTGGTGCTGCCGGCCCCCGGCCGAGCCGTAGACCTGGAGGTGCGCGTCTCCGCGCCGGTGACCGGGAGCGAGCTGCCGGTCATCCTCCTCTCGCACGGCCAGGGCTACTCGAACCACCTCTCCTCGCTGAACGGCTACGCACCGCTCGCCAGCTACTGGGCAGCCAACGGGTTCGCCGTCATCCAGCCCACGCACCTCAGCTCCATGACGCTGCGCCATCTGCACGCCGACACCCCCGGAGGCCCGCTGTTCTGGCGCTCGCGGGCCGAGGACATGAAGCGCATCCTCGACCGGCTCGACGCGATCGAGGTGGCCGTGCCGCAGCTCCGCGGGCGTCTGGACCACGGAAAGGTCGCCGTGGCCGGGCACTCGATGGGCGGGCACACCGCGAGCCTGCTGCTGGGCGCCCGGCTCACCGACCCGGACGACGGAGCGGAAGTGGATCTGGCCGAGCCCCGGATCAGGGCAGGCGTACTGCTCGCCGCGCCCGGTCGCGGCGGCGACGCGCTCACCGAGTCCGTGGCCGAGAACTGGCCGTTCTTCCGCACCACGGACTTCACCCGCATGACGACGCCCGCGCTGGTGGTCGCCGGCGAGAAGGACGGCTCCGCCCATCTGACGGTCCGCGGCCCGGAATGGCACGCCGATCCGTACCACCTCTCCCCGGGGCCCAAGTCCCTGCTCACCCTCTTCGGCGCCGAGCACGGTCTCGGCGGGATCTCCGGATACGACGTCGCCGAGACCACGGACGAGAACCCCGCGCGCGTGTCCGCGGTCCAGCGGCTCACCTGGGCGTATCTGCGCAGCGCGCTGCACCCGGGTGACCCCGCCTGGCGGACCGCGTGCGAAGCGCTGGCGGATGATCCCGATCCGCTCGGGATGGTCGAGTCCAAGTAGGACCGGCGTGGGCGCCCGGGTATGCATCCGGGCGCCCCCCGCGCGACGTACCGGGAAGGCGATCACGCACCAACTCTCGAACACGGGTATGACGCGTGCGCGGTGGGGCATCAGGACCACAGCCGTGACCCCACAGCGGCACAAGACCGCACACACTGCACCAACGCGACAGCAGCGAGAAGGCCAACCCTCATCAGACCAGCACGCGCGTCGACATCGGGAGGACACGTGCTGACCAGCAGCGCACAGGCAGGCACCCGCACCGGGAGTGGCGGCGAGGAGGTGGAAGCCGTCGGCAGGGACCGGACCGCCGATGTGGTGATCGTCGGTGCGGGCCTGGCCGGACTGGCAGCGGCGCACCGGCTGACCGGAGCCGGGATGCGCGTCCTCGTCCTGGAGGCGGACTCCCGGGTCGGCGGACGGCTGCGCACCGACCACATCGAGGGATACCGGCTCGACCGCAGTCCGGGGGTGCTGAGCCTGGACCGGGACGCCGAGGCCATCGCGCAGCTGCCCGCGCTGGAAGCGCTCACGCTGCACCCGTTCACGCCGGGGGCGCTGCTGCACGCGGAGGGAAGAACGCACCGGGTGGCCGCCCGGTCGGCGGAGCGTGCTTCCGAGGCGGTACGGGCGGGCCGTACGACCCGGCTCGACCGGCGCACAAGGGGCGCAGGAAGCACGCGGGGCGCACTGACAGCGTTCACCACGGCTCGCGCGCTCACCGGCGCGCGCAGCCGCGCCGACATGTCCGACGCACTGGGGCTGGTACGGCTGCGCGCCTCCCTCGCCAGGTTCGCGGCGGCACCGGCCCAGGGGCTGCTGTCGCGGCCCGAACTTCCGGCAGGCCAGGCACTGTCGGCACGCGGCCTGCCCTCCCGGCCCGCAGAGACGCTGGTGCGCCCGCTGCTGACCGCACTCCTTTCGGACCCGGCGCTGACGACATCCAGCCGCGTCGCCGATCTGACGCTGCGCGGTTTCGCGCGGGGCGGGCTCGGGGTACCGGCGGGCGGCCAGGCCACCGTTGTAGAGCTGCTGACGGCCGCGCTGCCGCCGGGCACGGTGCGTACGGGGGTACGGGTGACCTCCGTGAGCACCCACACCGTGGAGACCGCGGAGCACGGCACGTTCGGCTGCGAGGCGGCGCTGGTGGCCACCGGCGCCCGCTCGGCCGCGGCGCTGCTGCCGGGGCTGCGGGTGCCCGAATTCCATCCGGTGACCGTGTTGCACCACCGGGCCCCGGACCCGCTGCCGCCGGGTGCGTGCGCGCCGTCGTTCACCGTGTGCGCCGAGCGGGACGGCGCGGAGACGGATCCGGTCAGCCACACCTGGGTGGCCTCGGCGGTCGACCCCTCGCGGGCCGCGCCGGACCGGACACTGATCACCTCCGTCGTACTGGGCGAGCGGGCGGCCGAACCGCCCACGGCGCTGGACAAGGCCGCACGCGAGCAACTGGCGGCCGTCTACGGCACCGCCACGGACCGCTGGGAGCTGCTGGCGGCGTACCACGACCCCGAGGCGGTACCTGCGATGCCCGCACCGCACGATTTGCGCCGCCCGGTGCGGGTGCTGTCGGGGCTGTACGTCTGCGGGGAGCACCGGGACACCAGCACGCTGCGCGGGGCGCTGAGTTCGGCGCAGCGGGCGACGGAACAGATCCTGCGGGACTTCGGCCGCCCGGCACAGGGCGCGGCGGAGTCCGGGGCGGAGTCGGCCGCGGTGTCCGGGAAGCCGTCAGCGGCGACGTCCGCAACGCCGTCCGCAGAAGCCTCGCGTGCGGCCTCCCAAGAGACCGCGGCCTAATCGAACAAAGATCCCGAACTCCCCAGTGACCAGCGGGTTTTGTCAGTGGGGCGGGGTAGAATCGAGGTAGTTTCCAGCAAGCGCACCGACGTCGTGAGGAGACCGTCGATGACTGCTGTCCGTTCCCGTACCTCTCGTTCGCACACCCGCCCCACCACCCGCACTCAGCACCAGCAGCAGCACCTGCCGAAGATGTCCACCCTGCCCGTCCTGCCGAAGAAGCCGCTCCCGGCCGGCCGGCCGCGCGAGTGGTACGAGGCGCACAACCGCCGGCTGAAGGCCATGCGGATCGCCATAGCCCTGCTCGACACCGGCGTCTACACCGCCGCGCAGGCCCGCAACCACACCATCCGGGCGACGGCGCACCGCATCGGCGTGCACCCGCCGTCGCCGACCACCTGCCGCCTGGTGCGCTCCCTGCTGCCGTAGCGGTTCCAAGGGAGCAGAATTCAAGGAGCACCCGTCCAAGGGGGCGCCGGTTCAAGAGAGCGCCGGAAAACGAGTGGCGTCATGAGTGTGATTAGCCTACGGTCCTGACTGCATGTGCGGTCGGTGAACCATCAAGGAGCCCTCATGGCGGCAGGCAAGGGACGCGCCGAGGCCACAGCGCTGGCGGCAGCCGGAGTCACGGTTGTGCTGTGGGCCTCGGCCTTCGTCTCCATACGCAGCGCGGGCGCGCACTACGCACCTGGCGCCCTGGCACTGGGGCGGCTCGGGTCCGGCACCCTGGTGCTGTGCGCGGTGCTGCTCGCCCGGCGCGAAGGGCTCCCGCCCAGGGCCGCCTGGCCCGGCATCGCCACCGCGGGGGTGCTGTGGTTCGGGGGCTACATGGTGGCGCTCAACTGGGGCGAACGCCTTGTGGACGCGGGCACGGCCTCGATGGTCGTCAACATCGGCCCCATCCTGATGGCACTGCTGGGCGGCTGGCTGCTCAAGGAGGGCTTCCCCAGCCGGCTGCTGGCCGGAATCGCGGTCTCGTTCGCGGGCGCCGTCGTGGTCGGCCTGTCCGTCTCCAAGGGCGGCGACTCCTCGCCGCTGGGGGTGGCGCTGTGCGTGCTGGCCGCCGTGACCTACGCACTCGGGGTCGTCAGCCAGAAGCCCGCGCTGCGGCACGCCTCGCCGCTCCAGGTCACCACGTTCGGCTGCCTGATCGGGTTCGTCGCCTGCCTGCCGTTCACCGGGCAGCTGGTCACGCAGGTGGCCGAAGCACCGCTCTCGGCCACGCTCAACACCGTCTATCTGGGCGTGTTCCCCACCGCGATCGCCTTCTCCACCTGGGCCTATGCCCTCTCCCGTACCACCGCGGGACGGATGGGCTCCACGACGTACGTGGTGCCGTTCCTCGTCGTCCTGATGTCCTGGCTCTTCCTGGACGAGGTCCCCGGCCGGCTGACCCTGGCGGGCGGGCTGCTGTGCCTGGCGGGCGTGGCGGTCTCCCGCTCGCGCAGCCGGAAGCCACGCTCCCCGCAGCCCGTCACCGGAGCCGTAGCCGGTTCCGAAACCGGCCCCGGCTCCCCCGACGACGCAGCCGCTACCGCCCCGTCGGCCGCGCCGCGCGGCGGCCCAGCCGGGCAGCCGACGTCCCCAGACCCGCAGGCCCGTCGAACGGCCACGTAGGCAGGAAGTGGCGGCGCAGATCCGCCTCCGTGTAGCGGCGGCAGCCGTGGTGCCAGGCCAGGATGCCCGCCATCCAGTCCTCCAGCTCCCGAACGTAGCCGTCCAGCGCCGCCCGCTCCGCCGCGTCCAGCCCGAAGTCGTCGTAGAGCACGGGGAACTCGTGTGCGGCCACATGCTGGAACTGCCGCATCCTGGACTTCATCAGATCGTCGACGATGCGCAGCGCCGTCGCATGGTCGCAGTCGAAGAAGTTGCGGACGACCAGCAGACTGTTGTGCAGCTCGCCCTCGAACTCGATCTCCTTCTGGTACGAGAAGACGTCGTTGAGCAGACAGGCGTAGTCCGCGGCTGCGTTCTCCAGCGACTTCATCGGGCCGCTGCGGTAGACCGCCTCCGGAATGGTGTCCGGCTGGGAGAGCCGGCACAGGCTCATCGTCAGGTCCGAGCCGAAGGTCCGTCGCCGCATCTCCACGTAGTCGACGGGGTCCGGGATGCGGTTCTGCGTCTGGTTGTAGAGCTCCCACAGCCAGCTGTCGGCCATGATCTCGATGGCGGTACGGAACCTGCGGCGCTGGGCCGGGCTCATCGGGCCCGCCGTCCTGAGCCACAGATCGGCCAGTGAGCGCTCGAACGGGCCGGCCGGCGGCGCGGCCGGTTCGCCGGGCTCTGCCGGCTCGTCGACGGGCATGAACAGGGACAGCCGCTCGGTGCACGCCTTGGCGCCCGCCAGATCGCGGGTGCGGCCGAAGCGGGCCGGATAGTAGTCGTCGCCCCAGGTGCCCCAGGCCAGCCAGGCGGAGGCCAGATCCAGTTCGTCGGGGGTCGCCTCCGGGTGCAGTCCTGCGGCGCACAGCGGAAGGTCGTAGTCCCGCATCAGCTCCTCGTCCCACACCCGGCCGCCGGGCACATCCGGCTGCGGCTCCAGCAGGCCCATCGCCTGCGCCCAGCTGACGACCCGTTCCCGGGCGCCGTCCAGATGCGGGCTGAGCCGGTGCTCGAACGGCATCTCGAAGTCGGGCAGCACCGAGGGGCCGGTGCGCTCGTGCGGCACATGTGAGAAGGAGCGGGTGCGCCGCGCCTGGGCGCGGGCGTACGGGCGCAGCACGTCGGCCGCCGAGGTGCCGAGGCCGGCCGGGAGGTACGGCAGCCGCGCCGGGCCGCTGCCGCCCGCGCCGCCGCCGTTCATATAACGGCTGGAGCGCATGTGCCACTCGTGGCCGCCGGACTGCCAGTCCTGAAGTCCCTTGGTGTACGCGGCGATGTCAGCGCACTGGGCCGGATCCAGGCCCTGGTCGGCACAGAGTGCGGGCACTTCGGTGAGCGCGGTGTGCTCGAACTGCTGGAGGCGCGAGGTGAGCAGGTCGTTGACGGCGTCGGCGGCCTCCTGGGTGCCGCAGTCCAGGAACGTCTCCAGGACGAGTACACCGTTGGACAGCTCTCCCTCGTCCTGCGTCTCGCGCTGGTACGAGAACAGGTCGTTGCGCAGGTGGACGGCGTCGGAGAAGGTGTCCCGCAGTACGCACAGCGGGCGGGATGCCGCGACTGCGGCCGGCACCTCGGCGTGGGCGGCGAACTCCACCAGCCCGGCCGACCAGGGCGCGCCGCCGACCTTGCGCCGCATCTCGATGTACTCCACCGGGTTGGGCACTCGCCCGATGTTGATGTTGGAGAGCTCCCACAGCGACTCGTTGAGCAGGTTCTCGGTGCTGACGGCGAACCGTGCGCGCCAGTCGGCCGACATCGACGGCACCGTCCTGGCCCACAGGTCGGCCAGGCCCGCCTCGACGGGGTTGGTGGGTTCGGGCACCGGCGTCGCGGGGCCGCCGTCGGAGACGTCCAGCGGCATGAACAGCGGCAGCCGGTCCAGATACGCCTTGCCGCCCGCGCGGTCCTGGGTGCGCTTGAACTCCTCCAGGAAGTGGTCGTCGAAGAAGAAGACCCACACATACCAGTCGGTGACCAGCGCCAGATCGTCCGCGTCGGCGTCGGGGTGGGTGTAGGAGCACAGCAGCGCGTAGTCGTGCGCGTCCAGGTCGGCCGTGTCCCAGATCCCGGAGCCCTCCAGCATCCCCATCTCCCGTGCCCACTCCCGCGAATGGGCCCGCGCCTGGTCGACGTGCGGGTTCAGCCGTGCCGGATGGGGCACGTAGAAGTCGGGCAGTTCGAAGGGTTGCGACAACGCCACTGTCCCCCAGCTCGTCGGATCGGTGCTGACTTGGCCTACCCGGGGTGGGATGACGAGCATCCTTTTTCACTCGTATGTGGGACGACTGCTGTTACCGATCCGTCGAACAAAATGCCTGGCACCGTGCGGTGTTGCGCTGCTAGCTTCGCATTCGTGGCGAAGCTGAATCAGATCATCGCAGTGGAGAAAGGCGTCAAGTCCAAGGTGGTCCAGGACCTGGCGCAGGCGCAGCACGGGCTGGCCAAGCCGCAGATGCTGGCCGGTATCTCGCGTACGTACCAGCCCAAGGACGAAGAGGGCGAGCAGCTTCCGCCGGAGTCGACGCGGGTCCAGGTCAAGGCCGAGGATGTGCTGAAGGAAACGGCGAAGATCCTGACCCGGCTGTTCGATGTGACGGCGACGAAGGACTGGGCGAACCTGACCGCTCGCGCGGATGTCGTCGTCGACGGACGCACGATCCTGTCCGAAGTCCCCGTCTCCTACCTGCTGTTCCTGGAGAAGCAGCTGGGCGAGCTCGGCTCCTTTCTGCGCAAGCTGCCGGTGCTGGACGGCGCAGAGGCGTGGGAGAAGGACCCCTCCACGGACTGGTGGAAGACCGAGCAGGTCCGTACGGTGCGCACCAAGAAGGTGCCGCGCAACCATGTGAAGGCGGAGGCCACGGAGAAGCACCCGGCCCAGGTCGAGGTGTACTACGAGGACATCCCGGTCGGTTACTGGACCACGGTCAAGTACTCGGGGGCGCTGCCCGCACGGCGGGTCAACGAACTGCTGGAGCGGCTGGACAAGCTGGCCGCCGCGGTGAAGTTCGCCCGCGAGGAGGCCAACGGCACGGAGGTGACCGACAAGCGCGTGGGGGACGCCGTCTTCGGCTACCTCTTCGCGTGAGCGGCACAGGGGTGCGTGCGGAGCAGGTGCGGAACAACTGCAGACTCCCCGGGCCATGGGGTTCGACGCCCTTTCGGTCCGGGGTGCGCCAGGAGCGCAAAGCTGAAGCTGAAGCTGATGTGTGAACCCCCGGCCGCCCTGTACTGAATACGGGGTGCCGGTCAGTCTCAACCTCTCGCTCCAAGCTCAGCATCGCCGTTCATCGCCCGGCAACCGGGGCGGTGACGACCTCGAGACGCTGGTTCGAACCCAGCCGGCGCATCCACGCTGCGCCGTGGTGGAGTGGCTCCACGCGAGGACATCGCCGAACGATCCGCCCATGAACCGTCAGGGCGTGCGAACGAGCGGCACCCAGGACCCCGGGGCCGGGTAAAGCCCCGGGGTCCTCTTTCGCTCTCTGGGGGCGCCTCCCTCACCACAGCTCGGTGGAGTGCTCCGCCACGAGTGCGGTGATCCGGGCCATGGCCTCAGCGGCGGGCAGCGGGTCGAGGCGGCGGCCGTCGCGCAGCCGCAGCGCGACCCGGCCCTCGGCGGACTCCCGGGGGCCGAGCACCGCCTGGTACGGCACGAGGCGGGCCTGCCGTACCCGGGCGCCCAGGCTGCCGTCCTCCGGTGGGGAGAGCCGGGCGCGCAGGCCCGCGGCGGCGCAGCGCCGCAGCAGCGCCTCGCCGTCCGGAAGCTGCGCCCCGGACACCGGCAGCACAGCGATCTGGGTGGGCGCCAGCCAGCCGGGGAAGGCGCCTCCGTGCACCTCGATCAGCTGGGCGACGGCCCGTTCGACGCTGCCGATGACCGCCCGGTGCACCATCACCGGCCGGTGCCTGCCGCCGTCCGCGCCGGTGTAGTGCAGGTCGAAGCGTGCGGGCTGGTGCAGGTCCACCTGGACGGTGGAGAGGGTCGCTTCCCGGCCTGCGGCGTCGGCGATCTGCACATCGATCTTCGGGCCGTAGAAGGCCGCCTCGCCCTCCTCCGCCTCGTACGGCAGCCCCGCCTCGTCCAGCACCTGGCGCAGCAGCGCGGTGGCCTGCCGCCATTTGTCCTGGTTCGCCACGTACTTGCCGCCCGGGGCCGGGAGGGAGAGCCGGTAGCGGGCCGCTTGGATACCGACCGCCCGGTATGCGCCGCGGATCAGCTCCAGCGCGGCCCGCGCCTCGGCGGCCACCTGGTCGAGGGTGCAGAAGATGTGTGCGTCGTTCAGCTGGATGGCTCGTACCCGGGTCAGTCCGCCCAGCACGCCGGAGCGCTCGGAGCGGTACATGGCGCCCAGCTCGGCCAGGCGCAGCGGGAGTTCGCGGTAGCTGCGGGAGCGGGACCGGTAGATGACCGCGTGGTGCGGGCACAGACTGGGCCGCAGCACCAGCTGTTCCCCGTCGCCGCCACCCTCGCCCATCTCCAGTGGAGGGAACATGTCGTCGGCGTAGTGCGCCCAGTGCCCGGAGAGTTCGTACAGCTCCCGCTTCCCCAGCACCGGCGAGTACACGTGCTGGTAGCCCGCGCGGCGCTCGGTGGCGCGGATGTACTCCTCCAGCTCGTGCCGGACGGTGGCGCCGTCCGGCAGCCAGTACGGCAGGCCGGCCCCGATCAGCGGATCGGTGCCGAAGAGGCCCAGCTCGCGGCCGAGCGCTCGGTGGTCATGGCGTGCGGTGGTCATCGGTTCTCCCTCGTGCTGCTGGCTGTGGGCGGGCGGGGCACCCGAGGGAGCGGACGACGAAGCCCCGGGCGCTCGGCCCGGGGCTTGGATGTACGGCTGGTACGTCGGTCAGCGCGCCGGGACTCGGTCCGGCGTCGTCGTCCTGCGGACGCGTACGGCACGCTGCTGCCTGGAGGGGACGTACATGGAGGGAACGTAGCAGAGGTCTCGGCGTCGGTCGCGGGGTTTTTCCGCGAGACCGCGCCGGCCTCAGGAGGCGGGCGAGAAGGGCAGCCACCGCCGGGCGGCCTCGGCGATCTCCCCGATACCGGCGTTGAAGGCGATGGCTGAGCCGGGCGCGTGCCGGTGTACCAGGTTGACCACCCTCTCGAAGAAGGTGAGTTCCGCCTTGTTCCGGATGCCGCCGCCGATGAGGACGACGTCCCAGTCGCGCTCGCTCAGCGCCGTCACGAACGCGGACAGGTCGGACTGGTCGGCGGCGACCATCACCAGGGACGCGTCGATGGAGTCGGCCTGCAGCCGGGCCAGCTCCTTGTCGAGGACCGCTTGCAGCGCTTCCCCATCGACGTCCGGAACGGTGCGCGGGTCGAAACCGAGGATGAGAACAGAAGCCATACCCGTCGGGACGCCGCAGCGTGCCCGGGCGTTGCCTGTGGCCGTCCGTCCGCGACGCCGGCGCGCGCCGCGAGAGGAGCCCGCCCCTCCCAACCTGACCTGCGGCAAAGGCCGTTGGGCAGGGGAAGCAGGGGGCCGGTGGCAGCCGTAGGGACAGTGGGTACCATCCGGCACTGCGTATGCGTGAGCAGCAGTCGAGTCAGGTACGGGGGAGCTCATGTTCGGAATCGTCAGGCCCTGCAAGCACCGGCTGTCGGAGGGGCTGCGGGCCGAGTGGATGGCGCATCTGTGCGGGCTCTGTCTCGCGCTGCGGGGCGACCACGGGCAGTTCGCGCGGGTGGCGACGAACTACGACGGGCTGCTCATCTCCGTATTGACGGACGCGCAGACCGGTACGGCCGCAGCCAAGCGCCGCACCGCGGGCCCGTGTCCGCTGCGCGGTATGCGGACCGCGTCCGTCGCACAGGGCGAGGGGGCGCGGCTGGCGGCCTCGGTGTCGCTGGTGCTCGCCTCGGCGAAGGTGCGGGACCACATAGCCGACCGGGACGGGCTGCTGCGCCGCCGCCCGGTCGCCGCCGCCGCGCGCCGGATAGCCGCGGGCTGGGACCGGGCCGGTGCCCGCTCCGGCGGCACGCTCGGCTTCGACACGGCAGTCCTGGTCGACGCCGTGGACCGGCAGACGGAGGTGGAGCGCGCCGCGGGCCCCGGCACCCCGCTGACGGCCGTCACCGAGCCAACCGAGACGGCGACTGCCGCGGCCTTCGCACACACTGCGACGCTCGCGGGCAAGCCCGGCAACGCCGCTCCGCTCGCCGAGGCCGGCCGGCTCTTCGGACGGCTCGCCCACCTGCTGGACGCGGTCGAGGACCGGGTCACGGACGCCGCCCAGGGCGCCTGGAACCCCATCAACGCCACCGGCGCCTCCCGCGCCGAGACCCGCCGGCTGTGCGACGACGCGGTACGCGGCATCCGGCTGGCGCTGCGCGACGTGCACTTCGCCGACGCCCGGCTGGCGCACGTGCTGCTGGTGCACGAGTTGCCGCGCGCCGTGGACCGCGCGTTCGGCACGACGGCGTGCGCGCACTCCGCCGGCCACCCCACGGGTCACGCCACCGGCCACGCACCCGGCCCCGGCCCCGGCCCTGTCCCCGGCCCCGGCAACCCGTACCAGCAGCCCGGGTACGGCCAGCCCCCGTACAACCAGCCCCCGCAGAACCGGCCTCCGTACGGGCAGGCACCGCAGA
>NZ_JADKMA010000063.1 GCF_017676365.1 Streptomyces oryzae | reverse complement strand
CTGCATGCGGGAGTGTGTGGGAGAGTAGGACACCGCCGAACAAACTTTAAAATGTGAGGGCCTTGTTGGCAGACGCCAACAAGGCCCTTTTTGTGTTTCTTTCTCGTGTTTTCGGTGCCCATCCGCGCCCCTTTTCTCCGCCTACCGGCGACCCCGTGCTGGTTCGGTGAGCGGTGCCGGGTAGGGTCAGGGGGTAGCGTCGGCACGGTTACTCAGGAGGCCCACGGGTGGAGGTCCAGGAGACGCGGGTCCAGACGGATCGGGTCCTCACCATCCCGAACATCCTCAGCATGGCCCGCCTGGTCGGTGTGCCGGTGTTCCTGTGGCTGATTCTTTGGCCCGAGTTCGGGGGCCCGAACCGTGATCTGTGGGCGCTCTTCGTGCTCGCCGCGAGCGGAGTCAGCGACTACCTGGACGGCAAACTGGCCCGGCGGTGGAATCAGATCAGCAGTCTCGGCCGGATTCTCGACCCTGCTGCGGACCGGTTGTACATCCTCTCCACTCTCGTGGGCCTGACCTGGCGGGAGATTCTGCCGCTCTGGCTCACCATCACTCTGCTGGCCCGCGAACTCCTGCTGCTGGTCATGGTCTGGATCCTGGACCGCCACGGCTATGCGCCGCCCCAGGTCAACTTCCTGGGCAAGGCTGCGACCTTCAACCTGATGTATGCCTTCCCGCTGCTTCTGCTCAGTGACGGAAGTGGCTGGGTTTCGTCACTCGCAGCGATTTTCGGATGGGCCTTCGCAGGTTGGGGTACGGCTCTCTACTGGTGGGCAGGGATCCTCTATGTGGTTCAGGTTCGCCGTCTGATCAGGGCGGACACCGATACGACCGACTGAAACCCGCCTTTCCTCGCTTCGGGGGCCGGCTGCCCTGATTACGCCTTTGTAGGTCATCCTGGAGGGGTCATGGTCGGGATGACCGTCGTCTGTACGAGGAGGACGCTTCCGATATGAAGGCCGTCGTGATGGCCGGCGGTGAAGGTACCCGCCTTCGGCCGATGACCGCGAGCATGCCCAAGCCGCTCCTGCCGGTGGTGAACAAGCCGATCATGGAGCACGTGCTGAAGCTGCTGAAGCGTCACGGGCTCACCGAGACCGTCGTGACCGTGCAATTCCTGGCCTCGCTGGTCAAGAATTACTTCGGTGACGGCGAGGAGCTCGGCATGGAGCTCACGTACGCCAACGAAGAGAAGCCGCTGGGGACGGCCGGCAGCGTCAAGAACGCCGAAGAGGCCCTACGGGACGACGCGTTTCTCGTCATCTCCGGCGACGCGCTCACCGACTTCGACCTCACCGACCTCATCCGGTTCCATCGGGAGCGCGGTGCGATGGTCACCGTCTGTCTGACCCGGGTGCCGAATCCGCTGGAATTCGGTATCACCATCGTGGACGAGGACGGCAAGGTCGAAAGGTTCCTGGAGAAGCCGACCTGGGGGCAGGTCTTCTCGGACACGGTGAACACCGGGATTTACGTGATGGAGCCGGAGGTCTTCGACTACGTCGAGCCCGATGTGCCCGTCGACTGGTCCGGTGACGTCTTCCCGCAACTCATGAAGGAAGGCAAGCCGATCTACGGCTACATCGCCGAGGGGTACTGGGAAGATGTCGGCACCCACGAGAGCTATGTGAAGGCCCAGGCGGATGTGCTCGAGGGCAAGGTCGACGCGGAGCGGGATGGCTTCGAGATCTCGCCCGGTGTCTGGGTCGCCGAGGGCGCCGAGGTGCATCCGGACGCGGTTCTGCGCGGTCCGCTCTACATCGGCGACTACGCCAAGGTCGAGGCGGGCGCGGAGATTCGTGAGCACTCCGTCATCGGATCGAACGTGGTCGTCAAGAGCGGCGCCTTTCTGCACCGTGCTGTTGTGCACGACAACGTGTACATCGGTCCGCAGAGCAATCTGCGGGGCTGTGTCATCGGCAAGAACACCGACATCATGCGGGCCTCGCGGATCGAGGACGGTGCTGTGGTCGGTGACGAGTGCCTGATCGGGGAAGAGTCGATCGTCCAGGGGAACGTCCGTATCTACCCCTTCAAGACGATCGAGGCCGGTGCGTTCGTCAACACGTCCGTGATCTGGGAGTCGCGTGGGCAGGCGCGATTGTTCGGTGCGCGCGGTGTCTCCGGGATCTTGAATGTGGAGATCACGCCGGAGCTGGCAGTACGGCTGGCCGGCGCGTATGCGACGACGCTCAAGAAGGGCTCCACCGTCTGCACGGCCCGGGACCACTCCCGAGGCGCGCGTGCCCTCAAGCGGGCGATCATCTCCGCGCTCCAGGCCAGCGCCATCGACGTTCGGGACCTGGAGAACGTGCCGCTGCCGGTGGCCCGGCAGCAGACGGCGCGGGGCAGCGCGGGCGGCATCATGATCCGTACGACGCCCGGGGTGCCGGACTCCGTGGACATCATCTTCCTCGACGAGCGGGGGGCCGACCTCTCCCAGGCGGCGCAGCGCAAGCTCGACCGCGTCTATGCGCGTCAGGAGTACCGCCGCGCGTTCCCCGGTGAGATCGGCGACCTCAGCTTCCCCTCCAGCGTCTACGACTCGTACACGGGCTCGCTGCTGCGCGCCGTGGACACCACCGGGATCGCGGAAGCGGGCCTGAAGGTCGTCGTGGACGCGTCCAACGGCAGTGCTGGGCTGGTGCTGCCGAGCCTGCTGGGCCGGCTGGGCGTGGATTCGCTGACGATCAACCCGGGCCTGGACGAGTCCCGTCCGACGGAGTCGGTGGAGAGCCGGCGGGCCGGACTGGTGCGGCTCGGGGAGATCGTCGCGTCGGCCCGCGCGGCGTTCGGCGTTCGCTTCGACCCGGTGGGAGAGCGTATCTCGCTGGTGGACGAGCACGGCAGGATCGTGGAGGACGACCGGGCGCTGCTGGTGATGCTCGACTTGGTCGCGGCCGAGCGGCGCAGCGGCCGGGTGGCGCTGCCGGTGACCACCACCAGGATCGCCGAGCAGGTGGCCGCCTACCACGGCACGCAGGTCGAGTGGACGACGACCTCCCCCGATGACCTCACCCGCGTCTGCAGGGACGACGACGGCACCGTCTTCGGCGGTGACGGCAGGGGCGGTTTCATCGTCCCGGAGTTCAGCTCGGTCTTCGACGGCGCGGCCGCGTTCGTGCGGCTCATCGGCCTCGTGGCGCGTACGCAGTTGACTCTCAGCCAAATCGACGCGCGTATCCCGCGGGCGCATGTGAGCCGGCGCGATCTGGCAACGCCGTGGGCGGTCAAGGGACTTGTGATGCGTACGGTCGTGGAGGCGGCCGGGGACCGGTCCGTGGACACCACGGACGGGGTGCGCGTGGTCGAGTCCGACGGCCGCTGGGTGATGGTGCTGCCCGACCCGGCGGAGGCCGTCACGCACCTGTGGGCGGAGGGTCCCGACGAGACGTCCGCGCAGGCGCTGCTGGACGAGTGGGCGGCAGTGGTCGACAGCGCGGGCCACTGAGCGCGGCGGCGGGGCTCGCCCTCCGCCGAGGGCAAGTCCCGCCGTGCGGAAGCGGGGTGGGGGCATTCGGCGGCACGGGGCTCGACGTGCGACGATGTGCGGCATGTCGCAGCAGCACCCCACTCGGAGCACCTCGTCGCGGTCCCCGCGGCCCGACGCTTCCATGTCGCTGCTGACGAACGTGATGGAGCACAGCCTCGACGACGGCTACGCGGAAGCCGCCGCCAGCCGGGGCGAGGTGGGCCGCTCCAGGATGCCGCGCACCCTGCGGGCCAAGTTGGGGCTGGCGGTCGGCCTGGTGCTGGCGGCCCTGGTGGTCACGGTGGGGGCTGCGCAGGCGCAGATCTCCGCGCCGAGCGTCGCCAAGGAGAAGCAGGAGCTCATCGAGCGGATCGAGTCCGGTGGTCACCGGGCGGACAAGCTGCAGAAGGACGTGGACACGTTGCGGGCCTCCGTGGAGCGTCAGCAGCGCAAGGCTCTGCAGAAGCACGGTGACGAGCGGGGGAGGACCACAGCGCTGCTCTCCGGGGCCACCGCCGTCGAGGGCCCCGGCCTCAAGCTAGTGGTGGACGACGCGAAGGGCACCGAGTCCGGCGACGGCGACGGGCCCCGCAAGACCGACGGGTTCTCCGACACCGGCCGTATCCGCGACCGCGACCTCCAGCGGGTCGTCAACGGGCTGTGGGCGGCCGGCGCCGAAGCCGTCTCGGTCAACGGCCAGCGGCTCACGTCACGGTCGGCCATCCGCGCGGCCGGGGACGCGATCCTGGTCGACAACAAGCCGCTGGTCCCGCCGTACACCCTGCTTGCGATCGGTCCAGGACAGCAGTTCTCCCGGACCTTTCAGGACAGCGTCGACGGCCAGTACCTCTACGTCCTGCACAAGGACTACGGTGCCAGGACCAGCATTTCCGTCCAGGACAAGGTGCGGCTGCCTGCTGCGCCGAGTCTGATTCTGAGAACAGCGAAACCTGTGCGGACAGGGAAGGGCAGCACATCGTGATCGCCGTACTGGGCCTCGTCGTGGGAGTCGTGGCCGGACTTGTCGTCCGGCCCGTGGTGCCGCTGGCGGTCGAACCGTATCTGCCCATCGCCGTTGTCGCCGCGCTGGACGCGGTCTTCGGTGGCCTGCGTGCCATGCTGGACGGCATCTTCGACGACAAGGTCTTCGTCGTCTCGTTCCTCTCCAATGTGGTGGTCGCCGCGCTGATCGTCTTCCTCGGCGACAAGCTCGGCGTGGGTGCCCAGCTCTCCACCGGTGTGGTTGTCGTCCTGGGTATCCGGATCTTCTCCAACGCGGCCGCCATCCGCCGGCACGTGTTCAGGGCGTGAGGCCGATGAGTGACGACAGCAACGACAGCAAGCCGGATGGTGCGCTTCCGCCCGAGCGGGAGGAGCCCTCTGAGCCTCCGGAGGCGGCCGGTGCGCAGGGCGCCGACAAGAGCGCCGACAAGGGCGACGACAGCGGCCCCCAGCTGACCGGCCGGCAACGGCTCGCCAAGGCCGTATGGCCGCCGAGGGTGACGCGCGCCCAACTCATCGTGGCGCTCCTGCTTTTCGTCCTGGGCCTCGGGCTGGCCATCCAGGTGCGCTCCACCAGCGAGAACAGCGCTCTGCGCGGCGCCCGGCGCGAGGACCTGGTCCGCATTCTGGACGAGCTGGACGACCGCACCAAGCGGCTGGAGGACGAGAAGCGGAAGCTGGACGGGCAGCGCACTCAGCTGGAGACCTCCTCGGACCAGGCCGAGGAGGCCCGTAAGCAGACCAAGGAGAAGGAAGCCCAGCTCGGTGTGCTCGCCGGGACGGTGGCCGCCGAGGGACCCGGAATCCATATGACGATCAAGGACCGGGCCGGGGCCACGGATTCGGACACGCTGCTGGACGCGGTCCAGGAGCTGCGCGCAGCCGGCGCCGAGGCCATGGAGGTCAACGGGGTGCGGGTGGTGGCCGACACGCATTTCACCGACAGCGGCGGCGGAGTCGACGTCGACGGGCATAAGATCGAGCAGCCTTACCGTTTCGAGGTCATCGGCAAGCCCGCCGATCTGGAACCGGCGCTGAACATCCCCGGTGGTGTTGTGCAGACTCTGAAGAACAAGCAGGCCACAGTCGATGTGACCCGCTCGGGGAAGATCACCGTGGACGCCTTGCGGCAGGCGAAGCGGCCTGACTACGCTCGGTCGTCATCGCGCTGAGATGGTGATAGGAGTTTCAGGGGGTCGGCGGGCGAGTTGGGCACCGCGTGATGGAAACTGTCTACGGGTCACGGACGTTATCTCAGCGTCAAGAGTGACAAGTGAGAGCATCGAGGGTCTGTCCTGCCCCACGGGCGGGTCTGTTTCGTGCGAGGGGAATCGCCCGTGAGTTTTTTTGCGAAGTTGTTCGGCAAGGGCCGCCGGGGCGGCGACACGGGTACCGCACGGCACCGTGCCCCCCAGGGCGCCGAGATGACGGGAGGGGCGCCGGAGAGCAGCACCGAGCGTCCGCTGTTCCGCGACGAGGTGGCCGGACCCGGACAGGACAGTTCGGGTGGTCACGGCGCGGTTTCTGTTGACCCTGGCACTCAGGGACGCATAGGTTCCCAGGCACCGCCAACCTCAAATTCGGGTGGAGGTTCTGCCTTGCCGGTGTGTAACAGGTGTGGAGCCCGCGTCGCGGAAGCGAGCCGGTTCTGCTCCAACTGCGGTGCCCCCTTGCGAGGCGGCGCGCCTGCGGAAGGGTCGTCCGAGACGACGTCCACGATCTCCATCTCCGGGTTGGAGGCGTACGACTCCGAGACGACCGGTCAGCATGCCTCGCCGGTGCTGCCGCCCGAAGCGCAGGCCGCCGTTGACGCGCTGCCCATGGGCTCGGCACTGCTGATCGTGCGGCGTGGGCCCAACTCGGGCAGCCGGTTCCTGCTCGACGGTGACCTGACCACGGCAGGTCGCCACCCGGAGAGCGACATCTTCCTGGACGATGTGACCGTCTCGCGTCGTCACGTCGAGTTCCGGCGCGGGCCCGAGGGCGCCTTCACCGTCTCCGACGTCGGCAGCCTGAACGGCACCTACGTCAACCGGGAGCGGATCGAGACGGGAGTACCGCTCGGGAACGGTGACGAGGTGCAGATCGGGAAGTACCGGCTGGTCTTCTTCGCGAGCCCGCGCACCTACTGACAGCCCCGGCAGGGAGGCTCATGCTGCAGACGCCGTCCGGCGGTGCCCGCGCGGGCACCGCCGCGGGCAAGGAGAGCGCCCCGATGAGTATCGGGGCCGTACTCGAAGCTCTCCGTGCGGAGTTTCCCGAGGTCACCATCTCCAAGATCCGCTTTCTGGAGGCGGAGGGACTGGTCGAGCCGGCCCGCTCCCCGTCCGGGTACCGGAAGTTCACAGCCGAGGACGTCGAGCGGCTGGCCTATGTGCTGCGGATGCAGCGGGATCACTATCTGCCGCTGAAGGTCATCAGGGAGCACCTGGAGGCGTTCGGCGAGGGCGCTCCCCGCTCCGTTCCGCCGGTGGTCCCTCCCGGAGGCCCCGAGGGGCCGGACGCCGGGTCCGCGGCCCCCGCTGTCCGTACCGGGCGCAAGGAACTGCTGGGGCTGGTCGGGGCCGAGGAGGCCGACCTTGCCGAGTGGGAGGAGTACGGGCTGCTCGGCGCCGCCGAGGACGGCACCTACCGGCTGGCCGATGTCACCGTGGCCCAGCTGGTGGCGGAGCTCGGCCGACACGGCGTGGCGGCGCGGCATCTACGCGGAGTGAAGGCCGCCGCCGACCGCCAGCTGGATCTCGTCCAGCAGCTTGTCGCGCCCCTTCGGCACCATCCGGACCAGCGGACCAGAACACGCGCCGAGGCCACGGCGGACGAACTCGTGGACCTCTCCGTGCGGCTCTACGGGGCCTTTGTGGAGTCCGCGGCGCGGGCCGCCCGCACGCGGGGTGACTGAATCAGCACACGGATGCCGGTGCCGGACGGCTGCCCGACTACCCAAACAGGCGCGGCACGGCCTAGGGTTGCTGTGTGAATGAGCTCGACGTCGTGGGTGTCCGGGTGGAAATGCCCACCAACCAACCGATCGTGCTCCTGCGAGAAGTGGGAGGCGACCGCTACCTCCCCATCTGGATCGGCCCCGGGGAGGCGACCGCGATCGCCTTCGCCCAGCAGGGCATGACCCCCGCACGCCCACTCACCCATGACCTGTTCAAGGACGTCCTGGAAGCAGTGGGTCAGGAGCTGACCGCAGTCCGCATCGTGGATCTGCGGGAAGGCGTGTTCTACGCGGAGCTGGTCTTCGCCAGTGGCGTGGAAGTCAGTGCCCGTCCGTCCGACGCCATAGCGCTCGCCCTCCGCACCGGTACGCCGATCTACGGCAGTGACGGTGTGCTGGACGACGCGGGGATCGCGATTCCGGACGAGCAGGAGGACGAGGTGGAGAAGTTCCGCGAGTTCCTCGACCAGATCTCTCCGGAGGACTTCGGAACCAGCAGCCAGTGACGCTCCGCTGACAGCCCCCGGACCGGGCGCCTCGGGCCGGAGGCCGGGAAGTGGTGCGCAGTACTGCCCGCCGGGGTGACCATCCGGCCAGCCATTCCCCGGCAAGGGGCACGCAAAACCACTCTCCGGGGGATTATCACCCGCCGTGCCGAGTGTGGCGATCGTTGACGCACTCGGAGTGACTGCCTACCTTCATGTGGGCAGGTTCCGGGGGTACCCCGGGATGTGAAGGACGGAGGTCGGCGTGACAAGCACCGGCGGCGAAGGTACGGCGGCTGGCGACTCGTCCCTACCCGACGGCCCGCACCCGGCTCCCGGCCGGGTCGGAGCGCCCCCAGCTGTGGCTGGGGGAGCGCCCCCGGGCCGGCCGTCGCGCACCCCGTCCGCAGGGCCGCTGCCGGGCGACGCCTCGGGACCGCCGGCCGACACCCCGGCCGAGCGGGTCGGCTACCGCGGACCGACCGCCTGCTCGGCGGCCGGGATCACCTACCGCCAGCTCGACTACTGGGCCCGCACGGGACTGGTCGAGCCCAGCATCCGGCCCGCGTACGGCTCGGGCACCCAGCGCCTCTACAGCTTTCAGGACATCGTCGTCCTCAAGATCGTCAAACGGCTGCTGGACACCGGTGTCTCGCTGCAGAACATTCGCGCCGCCGTCCGGCATCTGCGCTCCAGGGGGCGCACGGATCTGGCGCGTATGACGTTGATGAGCGACGGGGCCACGGTGTACGAGTGCTCCTCGCCCGACGAAGTGGTGGATCTCCTGCAGGGTGGGCAGGGCGTCTTCGGTATCGCTGTCGGCGTCGTCTGGAAGGACGTCGAGGGCGCGCTCTCGCAGCTGCACGGGGAGCGCGTCGACACGGGCGAGACGCTGGTCAGGGACCACCCGGAGGACGAGCTGGCGCGGCGCCGCAACCGCGCGGGGTAGCCCGGGCCCCGCTCCGGCGGCCCTGGTCCTCCGGGCTTCGCCCACGCGCTGCGGCCGAATTGTCAGTGGCATGCGGGAGCATCGGGAGATGTGAGGAGTCAGCCGACCATCCTGCATCTGGACATGGATGCCTTCTTCGCCGCTGTGGAGCAGGCGTCGAAGCCCAGCCTGCGCGGGAAGCCGGTGGTGGTCGGCGGTCTCGGTCCCCGGGGTGTGGTGTCCACCGCTTCCTATGAGGCGAGACGCTTCGGGGTCCACTCGGCCATGCCGACGGCGCAGGCCAGGCGGCTGGCGCCGAACGCGGCGTATCTGGGCGCGCGCTTCGGGCTCTACCGCGCGGTCAGCGAGGTGGTGATGGAGCTGCTGCATCAGCTCTCGCCGCTGGTGGAGCCCCTGAGCCTCGACGAGGCTTTCGTGGACCTGGAGGCCGGGGAAGCGCTGCGAGGGACGCAGGGCGGCGCTGAGGGGGCACGAGAGGTCGGTGAGCGGCTGCGCCGTGACATCAGAGCGGCGACGGGACTGACTGGTTCGGTGGGGCTGGCGGGATCCAAGATGCTGGCGAAGATCGCCTCGGAGCAGGCAAAGCCGAACGGCCTGATGCTCATCCCCGTGGGCACCGAGCGCGAGATGCTGGCGCCCCTGTCCGTGCGGACGTTGCCCGGGGTGGGGCCCGCGACCGCCGAGGTGCTCCGCAGGGCGGGGATCACCACCGTCGGGGAGATCGTGGAGGCGGGCGAGGACGAGCTGCTGCGACTGCTCGGGAGGGCGCACGGCACCTCCGTCCACGCGATGGCCCACGGCATCGACGACCGCCCGGTGGTGGCCGAGCGGGATGCCAAGTCGGTCTCCGTCGAGGACACCTACGACGTGGACCTCACCGACCGCACCCGGGTGCGGCTGGAGCTGGAGCGGCTGGCCGAGCGCTGTGTGACGCGGCTGCGTGCGGCGGGCCGGTCAGGGCGCACCGTGGTGATCAAGGTGCGCAGCTACGACTTCTCCACCCTCACCCGCTCCGAGACCCTGCGCGGACCCACCGACGACCTGGGCGTCGTCAAGGAGGCGGCGCTGCGGCTGCTGGACGGGGTGGACACCACAGCCGGGGTGCGGCTGCTCGGAGTGGGGGTGAGCGGGCTGGCCGACTTTACGCAGGAAGACCTGTTCGCGCAGGCCCAGGCCGCGCTGAGCCAGGAGCAGGAGGCGGCCGGAGCCGGCCGCCCCGAACCCGGGCCCAGCCGGGCGGAGGCCGGTGGCGGCTCGACCGGCGGGGGCGGGGGCTCGGCCGGTGGCGGCCCGGCGGACGCCGAGGGGCCGCTGCGGACGGCCGGGGCAGCGGCGGAAGCGGGGGCCGCCGCCGTCGAGGAGCCCGGCGCTGCCGTGCCGGCCGACCGGCGCTGGATCCCGGGGCGGGACGTGTGCCATGCCGAGTACGGGATGGGCTGGGTGCAGGGCAGTGGCGTCGGGAAGGTCACCGTCCGCTTCGAGGAACCGGACACGCCGCCGGGCCGGGTGCGGACCTTCTCCGTGGACGACCCGGACCTGGAGCCCGCCGAGCCGCGGATGCTGGACGCGGAGGTTGCCCGGGCGCTGGCGGCTCAGTCCCCTGCGCCGGCGATCCGGCCGAAGTCGCGGTCCGCAGGCGTGGGCGCCTCGCCGTCGGCCGGGACGTCGAGCCCGTAGTGCCGGTAGAGCTGGAGCTCCTGCTGCGGGGAGAGGTGCCGGCCGACGCCGAAGTCGGGCGCTCCCCTGATCAGGGCACGCTCGAACGGGACGCGCAGCCCGGTCTCGTCCAGGCTGGAGGGCTCCAGCGGGACGAAGGCGTCGCGGCTGAAGAGGCCGGTGCGCAGCGCGGCCCACTCCGGTTCGCCCGTGGCGTCGTCGAGGTAGACCTCGTCGACTGTGCCGATCTTGACTCCCTCGCTGTCGAACGCCTTGCGGCCGATCAGGCTCCGCGGATCTATGTCGGTCTGCACGGGTCTCCTCCACCGGGTAGCGACGTGCTGTTCACGCTCGTATTCACCACGAAACGGCACTTTTCGACGGATGGCTACTTGAGCGCACTCCGGGTTACCACTCAAGGGGGCGCTGATACGCTCAAGGTGGCTGCCGACCCCGTGCGGGAGAGTCCTCCGGTGCAGCTTCCGGAGGCGCCGAAGGAGCAACTCCTCCCCGGAATCTCTCAGGCTCACGTACCGCGCGGACGAGGTCACTCTGGAAAGCAGGGCGGGCCCGGACCAGCGCCGAAGCCCCTCCTCACCGACGGTGTAAGCCGAGCGCCCCGCACCTGGGCGGCCGGTGAAACTCTCAGGTTGAGATGACAGAGGGGGAGGCCGTCCGGGCACCCGTGAAAGGTGCCCCTCGCAGGTCGCACAGACCAGGAGGCCCCCGCAGATGACTTCCCACCGGACCCCGCTCTCCGCACTGGAGAGCGGCACTCCCTTCGAGAGCCGCCATATCGGACCCGACGCAGGTGCGCAGGCCAAGATGCTCGCGCAGGTCGGCTACGGGTCGCTCGACGAGCTGACCGCGGCGGCGGTGCCCGACGTGATCAAGAGCACTGAGCGGCTGGAACTCCCCGACGCGCTCAGCGAGGCCGGGGTGCTGGCCGAGCTGCGCTCTCTCGCACAGCGCAACCAGGTTCTGCACTCGATGATCGGGCTGGGCTACTACGGCACTGTCACGCCGCCGGTGATCCTGCGCAACGTCATGGAGAACCCCGCCTGGTACACCGCCTACACGCCCTACCAGCCGGAGATCTCCCAGGGCCGGCTGGAGGCGCTGCTCAATTTCCAGACCGTCGTCTCCGATCTGACCGGGCTGCCCACAGCGGGTGCGTCGCTGCTGGACGAGCCCACGGCCGCGGCCGAGGCGATGGCGCTCTCGCGCCGGGTCGGCAAGGTCGGCAAGAAGGGCGGCGGGATCTTCCTGGTCGACGCCGACTGTCTGCCGCAGACCGTGGCGGTGCTGCGGACCCGTGCGGAGCCCACCGGGGTGCAGGTCGAGGTCGCCGACCTGAGCGACGGCATCCCGGACGAGCTCGCCGAGCGCGGCGGTGTCTTCGGCGTACTGCTCCAGTACCCGGGTGCCTCCGGTGCGGTGCGCGACCCGCGCCCGGTGATCGAGCGGGCGCACGAACTGGGCGCGGTCGTCACCGTCGCCGCCGACCTGCTGGCGCTCACCCTGCTGACCTCGCCCGGCGAGCTGGGTGCCGACATCGCCGTCGGCTCCAGCCAGCGCTTCGGCGTGCCGATGGGCTTCGGCGGGCCGCACGCGGGCTACATGTCGGTCCGGGATACGTTCGCGCGCAGCCTGCCGGGCCGGCTCGTCGGCGTCTCCAAGGACGCGGACGGCGAGCAGGCGTACCGCCTCGCTCTGCAGACCCGCGAGCAGCACATCCGCCGCGAGAAGGCCACCAGCAACATCTGCACCGCGCAGGTGCTGCTCGCCGTGATGGCCGGGATGTACGCCGCGTACCACGGGCCCGACGGGCTGGCGGCCATCGCCCGCCGTACCCACCGCTACGCGGCACTGCTCGCCGCCGGGCTGCGGGACGGCGGCGTCGAGATCGTCCACGAGCGCTTCTTCGACACCGTCACCGCGCATGTGCCCGGCCGCGCCGCCGAGATCACCGAGCGGGCCCGCGAGGCCGGGGTCAACCTGCGGCAGGTGGACGCCGACCACATCGGCATGGCCTGCGACGAGACCACCGGCCGCGCCCAGCTCACGGCCGTGTGGCGGGCCTTCGGGGTCGCCGAGGCCGACCTCGACGAGCTGGACGGGGTGACCGGGACGGAGGCGCTCCCCGGCGAGCTGCTGCGAACCGACGACTACCTCACGCACCCGGTCTTCCACGAGCACCGCTCCGAGACGGCGATGCTGCGCTATCTGCGCCGCCTCGCCGACCGGGACTACGCGTTGGACCGGGGCATGATCCCGCTCGGCTCCTGCACCATGAAGCTCAACGCCACCACGGAGATGGAGCCGGTCACCTGGACGGAGTTCGGCGCGCTGCACCCCTTCGCACCCGCCGAGCAGGCCGAGGGATATCTGACGCTGATCCGCGAACTGGAGGAGCGGCTGGCCGAGGTCACCGGCTACGACAAGGTCTCCCTCCAGCCCAACGCGGGCTCCCAGGGCGAGCTGGCCGGGCTGCTGGCCGTACGCGCCTACCACCGCGCCAACGGCGAGGCGCAGCGCACCGTCTGCCTCATCCCGTCCTCGGCGCACGGCACCAACGCGGCCAGCGCCGTGATGGCGGGCATGAAGGTCGTCGTCGTCAAGACCAGCGACAACGGCGATGTGGACGTGGCCGACCTGCACGCCAAGATCGAGCAGTACGGCGACGAGCTGGCCGTACTGATGGTCACCTACCCCTCGACGCACGGGGTGTTCGAGGAGCACATCACCGAGGTCTGCGCCGCCGTGCACGACGCGGGCGGCCAGGTGTACGTGGACGGTGCCAACCTCAACGCGCTGCTGGGGCTGGCCAGGCCGGGCCGCTTCGGTGCCGACGTCTCGCACCTCAATCTGCACAAGACGTTCTGCATCCCGCATGGCGGTGGCGGCCCCGGCGTCGGCCCGATCGGCGTACGGGAGCACCTGGCGCCGTATCTGCCCAACCACCCCCTCCAGCCTGCTGCCGGGCCCGAGACGGGTATCGGGCCGGTCTCCGGGGCGCCGTGGGGGTCGGCCGGAATCCTGCCGATCTCGTGGGCGTACGTGCGGCTGATGGGCGCGGAGGGGCTGCGCAGGGCGACGCAGGTGGCAGTGCTGAGCGCCAACTACATCGCCAAGCGGCTCGAGCCTCACTACCCCGTGCTCTACACGGGGCCGAACGGGCTGGTGGCGCACGAGTGCATCATCGACGTGCGGCCGCTGACCAGGCAGACGGGCGTGAGCATCGACGATGTGGCCAAGCGGCTGATCGACTACGGCTTCCACGCGCCGACGATGTCCTTCCCCGTCGCCGGGACGCTGATGATCGAGCCGACGGAGAGCGAGGATCTGACCGAGGTCGACCGGTTCTGCGAGGCGATGATCGCCATCCGTGCGGAGATCGAGAAGGTCGGCACGGGGGAGTGGGACGCGGACGACAACCCGCTGCGCAACGCCCCGCACACGGCCGCCATGCTCGCCCGCGACTGGGAGCAGGGCTACGGGCGGGAGGAGGCCGTCTTCCCGACTGGTGTGCGCGCTTCCGACAAGTACTGGCCGCCGGTGCGCCGGATCGACGGTGCCTACGGTGACCGCAACCTCGTCTGCTCCTGCCCGCCGATCGCGGAGTACGACGCGGGCTAGCCGGCGCCGAGCGCCGCAGTGGCCCCGCCCGGTGAGGGCGGGGCCACTGCGTTGTGCGCCGTATTCTCCGCCGCGGGAGCCGTTCTCCGCCGAGGGAACGGTGAGAGCCCGGCGGGTGCGCGGCCGCGGGCTACGCGGCGGCGGTGATGTGCCGGGTGCCCAGCGGCTTGTGCGGTGCGATGATCTGGCCGTCCGGCAGCAACTCTCCCGTGTCCTCGAAGAGCAGAACTCCGTTGCAGAGCAGGCTCCAGCCCTGCTCGGGGTGGTGGGCCACGGGCTGCGCGGCCTCCCTGTCTGCTGAATCCGCTGTGGGGCACGGTGGCTGGTGCTGGCACATGGTCGGTGTCGTCTTCCGTCGTGTTGTGGCGTCTGTCCTGCGAACCTTGTCGTGCATGGCCGTTCCCCCCGTAACCACGTACGTGCGTACGTCCCGGTTCAACTCCCAGTGTTCCCCTACCGGCTCGAATCCGCAGGGATTTCGTGTCGGCTCGTACCCAACCGCACAGACGCACCACCCTGACGGGCGGTTGCGCCCAACTGCCCGGTTATTTCGGGGGGTTCGGGTAATCCGGAAGACTAGCCCATCCGGAGGGGCGCACGGCGGCGCAGGGGCTGTCGCAGGACGGAAGCCGCTCCTACGCGGGCGTACGCAGCAACGAGGCCGCCGGGGTGTTCAGTCTGCGGGTCAGCACGGGCAGCAGTGCGTCCACTCGGTGCGCGGTGTGCGGGGCGATGCCGGGCGGCGCGGGGGCCAGCGGGATCAGCAGGTCGGCAGGGTCGGGAACGCCGCCGCACGGGTCGGCCGTGACATCGGCGTGCAGCCACAGGGTGAGCATGTACAGCTCCGGCACCGACAGCAGGCGCGGCTGGTACGGGGCCGGCAGCAGCTCGGCCTGCCGCACCGCCCGCACCGTGGACAGTTCGTAGGGGCCCTGCCTGAACTGTCCGAACGTCCAGCCGTCCGCGGTCAGTACCGCTTCGGCGGTGCCGACGTACGCGCCGCCCTGTGCCCCGTCGCCGCCGGCTGAACCCTCGGTACCCTCGTCGGTCAGCAGGAAGCGCCAGCCGGTCAGCCGGGTGCGGGGCGAGGTGTCCGCCGGTTCGACGGCGGGTCCGGCCGGGCGTCCGGAGGGGCGCCGGGGGGTACGTCCGGAGGGGCGCTCGACGGCGCGTTCGGAGGCGTGCGGCGCCACGCGCGCCAGTTCGTACGCCGGGAGCGGGAGTTCGGGACGCAGGGGGCCTTGAGCGGTGCGCAGTGCCAGGGGTGCCCGGGAGCCTCGGACCGCTCTCGGGGAGCCGAGGGCGGTCAGGACACTGCGCAGGGCTGGGGCCGGGGCCGAGGGTACGTGCAGCGGCATGGCGGGTCGCCTCTCTTGGGAGACACATGGTGCTGGCGGGGGCGCGACGGCGGTGTCGGCGCGGGGATGGCCGCGGACGCGGCTGGGAGGGTTCGACGGGGGCGGGCCGGGATCGCCAAGTCTCTGCCTCGTTCGCGCAGTTTATACGAGATGTGTTCGAGAGGTGTTTCCGCTAACGTGGCCCGTTGTTTCCCGTAAGGGTATAACCGGCCGAATCGGCTCCCTTTTCACCTGCAGCGATGCCGAAGGGGTGGCGATGACCTCGGAATCTGCGGGAAACGCGGTCGGCCTGATGGCGTCGCTGCTTTTCGGGAGAAGTGTGCCGCCAGGGCTGGACGCCGCCGTATGCCGTCGGAATGTGCCGTCCGGCATCCGCCAGCCTAGCGGCAGTTACCCGCCGCGTCAGCCTGCCAGGCGTTATCCGTGGCGTGGCAGGGCATCATCGGTGCACGCTCGGCCGGGGCCCCGGCAGCATCCACCAGCAGGGAGGAACCCTCCGATGGGAGAGAAGGTCGTCGCCGACAGGTTCGACCTGTCCGATCGACGGCGGTACCGGCACAAGCTGCACAAGTGTCTCGAGGGACTGTGGCAGCTGCTGGAGGAGAAGAGGTTCGACCGGCCCAGGAATCTGATGGGGCTGGAGATCGAGCTGAATCTCGCGGACGTCCAAGGTCAGCCCCTCATGGTGAATGCGGAGGTCCTTCAGCACATCGCGAGTTCGGATTTCCAGACAGAGCTGGGGCAGTTCAATCTGGAAGTGAATATCGTGCCGCACGCGCTCTCCGGAAGAGTTCTCGACCAGCTCTCCGAAGAACTCCGCACCGGGCTGGCATATGCCGACCGGCAGGCGCGTGAAGTGGATGCGCGTATTGTCATGATCGGAACTCTTCCGACCCTCACAGCGCGCGATCTGACATTGGCCAACCTCACCGAGGATGACCGCTATCGGCTGCTCAACGACCAGATCATGGCGGCGCGGGGGGAGGAGATCTCCCTCGACATCGACGGCGTGGAACACCTGGTGAGCACGTCGGAGTCGATAGCGCCCGAATCGGCCTGCACTTCCGTACAACTGCACCTTCAGGTGACACCCGGACGGTTCGCCGACGTATGGAACGCCGCGCAGGCCATCAGCGGCGCACAGATCGCCATGGGGGCCAACTCGCCGTTCCTGTTCGGGCACGAACTGTGGCGCGAGTCGCGGATTCCGCTCTTCCTCCAGGCCACCGATACGCGTCCGCCCGAGCTGAGCGCCCAGGGCGTACGCCCGCGCACGTGGTTCGGGGAGCGCTGGATCTCCTCCGCGTACGACCTGTTCGAGGAGAATCTGCGCTACTTCCCCGCGCTGCTGCCGATCTGCGACGAGGAGGACACCCAGCGCGTGCTGGCCGACGGAGGGGTGCCCGCGCTGCCGGAGCTGACGCTGCACAACGGCACCATCTACCGCTGGAACCGGCCGGTGTACGGGGTGATGGAGGGCGCTCCCCATCTGCGGGTGGAGAACCGGGTGCTGCCGGCGGGGCCGACGGTCGCCGATGTACTGGCCAACACGGCCTTCTACTACGGGCTGGTCCGCGCGCTGGCCGACGATCCGCGGCCGGTGTGGAACCGGATGCCGTTCGAGTACGCCGAGCGGAACTTCGACGCGGCGTGCCGGTACGGGATCGAGGCGGAGCTGTGGTGGCCGCGCTCGGGACGGGGTACGGGGCTGGTCCGGCAGCCCGCCACCCGGCTGGTGCGCAACGAACTGCTGCCGCTGGCTGCCGCCGGGCTCGACGCGTGGGGCGTGGAGCCGGCGGACCGCGACCGGTACCTCTCGATCATCGAGGAGCGCTGCCGGCTGCGCGTCAACGGCGCCTCCTGGCAGGCGGCGGCCTATCGCCGTGCGGTCGAATCCGGTCTGGACAGGGAGAAGGCGCTGGCCGCGGTCACCCGCGCCTACTGTGAGCGCGCGGCGGACGGCGCGCCGGTTCATACGTGGACCGAGGGGCCGTAGGCCCTGCCCCATGCCGGGTACGCGAGAGCCGTCAGGCAAGCTGTGGGTCTGGCGGGTGGGGTGCGACAGGAAGGAACGGGATGGTTACGGCGTCCACAGCTGGAGGTCCGGGTGCGCGCACAGGCGGCTGACGACCCGCTGCCCGTACCGGCGGCGGCCCCCGCCGGCCGGCTGCCGCGGCAGTGGCTCCGTACCGAGCTGCTGCTCGTGCTCGCCCTCTCGCTGGGGGCCAGCGCCGTCTCGTCGCTGATCAGTTTCCTCGGCGCGGTGACGAAGCCGGGCGGGCTGGCGGATCAGGCGGCGAAGCTCAACTCCTCCCAGGCGCCCGGCCGGCCGTGGCTCGACCTCGCCTGGCAGCTGTTCGGGATCGCGACCGCGCTGGTGCCCGTCGCACTGGTCGCGCATCTGCTGACGCGCGAGGGCGCGGGCGGGCTGCGGGTGCTGGGGTTCGACCGCCGTCGCCCTGCCTTCGACCTGGGCTGGGGTGCCGCGGTGGCGGCCGGCATCGGCGGCTGCGGGATCGGGCTCTATCTGCTGGCCCAGGCCGGCGGCTTCAACCTCACCGTGGAGCCGGAGTCGCTGCCCGGCGTGTGGTGGAAGTATCCGGTACTGATCGCCTCCGCCGTGCAGAACTCCGTGCTGGAGGAGGTGATCGTCGTCGGCTATCTGCTGCGCCGGCTCGACCAGCTCGGCTGGGCGCCGCTCGCGTCGCTCTCCGCCAGCGCGGTACTGCGCGGTTCCTACCACCTCTACCAGGGCATCGGAGGCTTCTTCGGCAACCTGGCGATGGGCCTCGTCTTCGGGGTCCTCTACCGGCGTTGGGGGCGCGTGGGGCCGCTGGTCGCGGCCCATGCGCTGATCGACATCGTCGCCTTCGTCGGATACGCGCTGCTCGCGGGGCGGGTGGACTGGCTGCCCACGCCCTGAGGGCGTGGGCAGGCTGACGCGTGCGGGGAGGGTGCGTGTGTTCGGGGGTACGTGCGGCGGAAGGGGCTACAGCTGCGTGCGCAGCTCCGCGTCCAGCACGGTGCTGGCCCGGCCGCCGAGCAGGGTGCGGTCGCCGCGCAGTGTGGTGCGGACGTAGCCGGTGCGCCGCGACGCCTGCAGACCCGTCAGGGTGTCGCGGCCGAGCCGGCCGGACCACAGCGGGGCCAGCGCGGTGTGCGCGCTGCCGGTGACGGGGTCCTCCGGGAGGCCCTGGGAGGGGGCGAACACCCGGGAGACGAAGTCGTGTCCCGGCTCCCCGGCCGCGGGGCCCGCCGCCGACGGCGCCGCTGCGGCGGTCACGATCACGACCGGTGCGGGAAGCGCGGCCACGGCTTCGGCCGCGGGGGCCAGTTCGCGCAGCGTCTTCTCATCGGATAGCTCCAGTACCAGCATCCCAAGCGTGCCGGTGTCCCAGGCCGCCACCGCCTCGGTGTCGAACGCCTGCCCGACGCCGTCCGGCACCGGAACCGGCGTCAGCTCGGCGGTGGGGAAGTCCAGGGTGAGCGTGGCGTCCGGCTCGCGGGAGGCGCTGAGCACCCCGCTGCGGGTACGGAAGCGCACCCGCTCGCCCTCGGCCAGCAGGCCGTCCTCGGCGAGCAGATGCGCGGTGGCCAGCGTGGCGTGGCCGCACATGTCCACCTCGGTGGTCGGTGTGAACCAGCGCAGCGCCCAGTCGGCTTCCGGGTCGTCGGTGAGGGGGTGCGCGTAGGCGGTCTCGGAGAGATTCAGCTCCCCGGCGAGGGCCTGGAGGCGGGAGTCCTCCGGAAAGCCGTCCGCGTCCAGGAGTACGACAGCGGCGGGGTTGCCGGTGTAGGGGGCGGTGGCGAAGGCGTCAACAGTACGGAGTCTCATGACCCGGGACGCTACGGGCGCTGAGCGGATCCGGGCAGGGCCAATTCGATGCGAGCGGACCGGTTCACGATGCGTGCGGACCGGTTCAGCACCGCTCGTGGACGTACCCGTCCTCTCCTTCGGGCCTGACGTCCAGGTCGCGTCCGACGATCGACAGCCGTTTGCCCCAGGTGCGGCAGGCCGCTGCCAGCCCCTTGGCGGTGTACTCGACATCCAGCACGCGGTCGCCGTACGCCTTCGCGTACTGCCCGCACTCTTTGTACTGCCCGCACTCCTCGGTCACCGCGAAGTCGAATCCCATCGTGGTACGCCGCGCCAGCAGTTCCCCGGCGTTCTTCTGCCCGGCCGCCAGTCCACTGCGGTGGGCACGCCGCGTCAGCAGCGCGGCGAACGCCACGTTGTCGGCCTCGGTGAGGCGCCCTCCGGAGCGTTCGTAGGAGTCGAGGTTGTCCAGCTCGACGGCCTGGAACCCCTTCTCGGCGCAGCCGTCGATCCACCGTCCGACGATGCGGGCCAGCGCCTTGCGGCGGGCGGCGGTCGAGGTGTCGAGCAGCGCCTCGTTCCAGTCGGTGTCCATCACCGGCTTGCCGCCCCGGGTGTGCAGCACCAGTTCGGGATGGTGCCGCTGCCACCGGTCGAGTGCGTCGGGCTGGGCCTGGAAGCCGTTGACGTAGCAGATGTTGTAGTGCCCGGAGGCGGGGGACTGCCCACGGTCCCGGGAGACCACACGCACCCCCTCGGGCGGTGGGTAGGCGCCGCCGATCTGGTAGTCGAAGCCCGCGTGCACGGGCGGCGGAGCGGGCCGGGCCGCCTTCGATGCGCGGTCCCGCCCGCCCGGGGCGCCGTCGCGCGGACCGGCACCGCACCCGGCGATGGCGGCCACCGTGAGGAGTACGGCCACGATGGCCGGTACCCGGCGCCTGCGGGCCGGCGGGGAGGCGGGGCTGCACGGGGTGCGGCTGCGCGTGGCGGGGCTGTGCATGGCCAAGCTGTGCATGGCGGGACTGTGCATGGCGGGACTGTGCATGAAGAGGCGGCTCCTGACGCTGCGTCGGGCGGCGCCGACCGCCGTCCAGCGCCCAGCGTACGGAGATCGCCGCACGGTTGGACCGCTGGTCCTGAGAGGCCCGAGAAAAGCCCGCCCCGCCGGCTCGACGGCACAATAAGGCCTGCTCGGCGGCAGCAAGAGGCCGGCTCGGCGCCCTCGCCGCCGAGCCGGCCTGTCCAGCGTCCGGTTGTCCGATGCCCGGTCGTCCTGCGGCATCCGGTGGTGGTCAGTCCGCGGGGCGGCCCGTTCGGCGGGCCGCCCACAACGGTGGTGGTCAGTCCGTGCCGGACTCCATCGCGACGCGGTCCAGCAGCGCATCGTCGCCCTCGTCGCCGGTGATCTCACCGCGGGAGGCGATGGCTTCGGCCCCACCCTCCGGCATGGCGCCGATCAGCCCGGTGGCGGCTGCCTGGTCGGCGCCGACGGCGGGGTCGGTGGTGCCGATCAGGCCGAGTCCCGCGTACTGCTCCAGCTTGGCCCGCGAGTCGGCGATGTCGAGGTTGCGCATGGTCAGCTGGCCGATCCGGTCCACCGGACCGAACGCCGAGTCCTCGGTGCGCTCCATGGACAGCTTGTCCGGGTGGTAGCTGAACGCCGGGCCCGTGGTGTCGAGGATCGAGTAGTCCTCGCCGCGCCGCAGCCGCAGCGTGACCTCACCGGTGACCGCAGCACCGACCCAGCGCTGGAGCGACTCGCGCACCATCAGCGCCTGCGGGTCCAGCCAGCGGCCCTCGTACATCAGCCGGCCCAGGCGGCGCCCCTCGTTGTGGTACTGGGCGAGGGTGTCCTCGTTGTGGATCGCGTTCACCAGCCGCTCGTACGCCGCGTGCAGCAGGGCCATGCCGGGCGCCTCGTAGATGCCGCGGCTCTTGGCCTCGATGATGCGGTTCTCGATCTGGTCCGACATGCCCATGCCGTGCCGGCCGCCGATGGCGTTGGCCTCCATCACCAGGTCGACGGGGGAGGCGAACTCCTTGCCGTTGATCGTCACGGGGCGGCCCTTTTCGAAGCCGATCGCGACGTCCTCGGTGGCGATCTCCACCGACGGGTCCCAGAACCGCACGCCCATGATGGGCTCAACGGTCTCCACGCCGGTGTCCAGGTGCTCCAGGGTCTTGGCCTCGTGGGTGGCGCCCCAGATGTTGGCGTCGGTGGAGTACGCCTTCTCCGTGCTGTCGCGGTAGGGCAGGTCGTGGGCGAGCAGCCACTCCGACATTTCCTTGCGGCCGCCGAGCTCGGTCACGAAGTCCGAGTCCAGCCAGGGCTTGTAGATCCGCAGCTGTGGGTTGGCGAGCAGGCCGTAGCGGTAGAACCGCTCGATGTCGTTGCCCTTGAAGGTCGACCCGTCGCCCCAGATCTGTACGTCGTCCTCGAGCATGGCCCGGACCAGGAGGGTCCCGGTGACGGCGCGGCCGAGCGGCGTGGTGTTGAAGTAGGCACGCCCGCCGGAGCGAATGTGGAAAGCGCCGCAGGTGAGCGCTGCCAGGCCCTCCTCGACCAGCGCCGCGCGGCAGTCGACCAGGCGCGAGATCTCGGCGCCGTAGGTCTTCGCCCGGCCGGGCACCGAGGCGATGTCGGGCTCGTCGTACTGGCCGATGTCGGCGGTGTAGGTGCACGGGATGGCGCCCTTGTCGCGCATCCACGCGACCGCGACGGAGGTGTCGAGGCCGCCCGAGAAGGCGATGCCGACGCGCTCGCCGGCGGGAAGGGAGGTGAGGACCTTAGACATAGGAATAGTATGCATAGACACGCATGGCTATGCAAAGGCTGGCCGGATGGAAATTTACCCGGGTCTTGCCATGCGATTGTTGCCGATATATCGTTGAAGCATCGCGACTGATCAAAGATGTGATGTGAGAGGAGTCAGCGATGTATCCCTATGGAATGGACAATCGGGTGGAGCGGGGTGCGCGGCAGTGCGGTCCCGGCCGGGGCCGTGGGCCCGGCGGAGGGCGCGCGGCCTTCGGCCCCTTCGGGCCGCCCTTCGGTGGCGGACCGTTCGGCGGCCGGGGGCGCGGTCGGGGCGGTCCCCGGGGCAGGGCCAGGCGCGGGGACGTCAGGGCGTCGATCCTGGCGCTGCTCAAGGAGCGGCCGATGCACGGCTACGAGATGATCCAGGAAATCGCCGAACGCAGCGGCGGTGCCTGGAAGCCCAGCCCCGGCTCCGTCTACCCGACGCTGCAGCTGCTGGAGGACGAGGGCCTGATCGCCAGCGAGAGCGAAGGCGGCAAGAAGCACTTCTCGCTCACGGACGCGGGCCGCACCGAGGCCGAGGCCGGCGCCGAGGCGCCCTGGGAGGAAGCCGGGCGCGGCGTGGACTGGGAGGCCATGCAGGAGGTGCGAACCGCGGCCGGCGGACTGGCGGCGGCCTTCCAGCAGGTGTGGGCGACCGGGACGGAGGAGCAGCGGCAGAAGGCGCTCCGAGTCGTCAACGACGCCCGGAAGAGCCTGTATCTGATCCTCGCCGACGAGGACTGAGCCGCGGCGGGCGCCGGGCCTGGCGGCGGCTTTCCCCGGCCTCCGGTCCTTCGGTCCTCTGGTCGTCCGGTCGTTCGGTCGGCCAAGGGGTGTCTCGTTACCATCTCCTTCCCAAGGAGGAGACGTCCGGCTCCGTGCCCACCCTTCGGGGGACGGGCATATGCCACGGCGCGCTGATGAATTCTCACAGGTGCGTGTGATGTGGTGGTTCGGTGCACAGCTCTACACCGCCCAGTCCTCCGGCCGAAGCAGGATTCGACGCCGTCGTCGAACCGCAGGTCAGTGCTGCGCTGGCCGACGTGATCGCGACCGCGCGCCGGCGCGCGGCGCGGGACGGGGACCGGCAGATCGACACGGCGCATCTGCTGCACAGCCTGCTGGAGTCCGACGGTGGCACCTGGGCGCTGCTCGACGGCGGCGGGCCGCAGATCGGCAAACTGCTCGGCTACCTCGTCCAGCGCAGCATCGGCTACGGGCTGCGCTGGCAGAGCACCGTTGAGGACTCCGGCGCCGTACCTGCCGTATCCGACCAGCCCGGGGGAGTGCCCGGCTGGTCCCCCAGTGCACAGGCGGCCCTGGAGCTGGCGGCCCGCCGTGCCCGGCGGCTGGCGAAGTCGCGTACCGAGGGGGTGGACCTGTTCGCCGGGGTGGTGGCCGACCCCGAGTGCCGGGCCGTGGAGGTGCTGCACCGCGCGGGGGTCGATGTGGCGCGGCTGGCCGAGCGGCTGGACGTGCTCCACGAGGGGTGACCTGACGTGCTCCACGAGAGGTGACCTGTCGTCGGCAGGGCCCCTACGACAGGGGCATCGGGGGTGACACTCCTGTCGCGGGTTGAGATGATGCGGCGATGCGTTCCCAGTCGTCCCGCTCCGCGGAGTCCACCGATTTCGGCGCACCCGCTGCGCCCGCCACGCCCGCCGCGCCCTCCGGGTCCGCTGGTCCCGGTGCCGCGGACAGTGCCCGGGCCAGGACCTCCGGTCTCGTCCTCGCGCTGGTCTCCGCGTGTGCGTTCGGCAGCTCCGGTGTCGCGGCGAAGCCGCTGATCGAGGCGGGGCTCGAGCCGCTGCACGTCACCTGGCTGCGTGCTGCCGGCGGGGCGCTGGTGCTGCTGCCGCTCGCCTGGCGGCACCGTGCGCTGGTGCGGCAACGGCCCTGGCTGCTGGTGGGCTTCGGGCTGCTGGCGGTCGCTGGTGTGCAGGCTTTCTACTTCACCGCGCTCTCCCGTATCCCGGTCGGCGTCGCGCTGCTGATCGAGTATCTGGCGCCCGCGCTGGTGCTGCTGTGGGTGCGGTTCGTGCAGCGTCGGGCGGTGACGCGGGCGGCGGCGGTCGGCATGGTGCTGGCGGTGGGCGGGCTCAGCTGCGTCGTGGAGGTGTGGTCAGGGCTGCGGCTGGACGGGCTCGGACTGGCGCTCGCCCTGGGCGCCGCCTGCTGCCAGGTGGGCTACTTCGTGCTCTCGGATCACGGCAGCACGGTCGAGGAGGCCGGCCATGCGGCTCAAGCGGGGGAAGGTGCGGGCAGCCGGGGTGCTGCTGCGCCGAGACCGCCGGCCGACCCGATGGGCGTCATCGCCTATGGGCTGCTGATCGGCGCGCTGGCGCTGACCGTTGTGGCCAGGCCCTGGCATACCGACTGGTCGGTCCTCGGCGGGACCGCGCAGCTGCACGGCACCGCTGTGCACGCAGGGGTGCTGCTGGTCTGGATCGTGCTGGTGGCCACCGCGACCGCGTATCTGACCGGCGTGGTCTCGGTGCGGCGGCTCTCGCCGCCGGTGGCTGGTGTGGTGGCCTGCCTCGAAGCTGTCATCGCGACGGTGCTCGCCTGGGTGCTGCTCGGTGAGCACTTGAGCGCCGTCCAGCTCGCGGGCGGCGCCGTCGTGCTGCTGGGCGCCTTCATCGCCCAGCGCTCCACTCCGAAGGCGCGGTCCGACGCCGCGCCGGTGGCCGGCTCCCCCGACGCGGCGATGGACGTCAGCGCGCGGTGAGGTAGCCGGGGACGGGGATGCCCGGTGCCAGATCGTCCGCCGGTATCGGGGTGCCGTAGGCGGGGGAGACGGGCAGCACGCCGCTCCAGTACGGCAGGTCGAGGTCTTCCGGCTCGTCCTTGGGCCCGCCCGTACGGAGCTTCGCCGAGACCTCTTCCAGGTCCACCCGGACGACGGCGGTCGCGGCCAGCTCCTTCGGAGTGGCCCTGCGCGAGTCGTCGGCCCGCCCGGGGATGGCGTTCTCCACGATCGCGTCCAGCGCCGTCAGCCGCTCCTCGTGGTCCGTCACCTGGTGGGCGCGGCCGTGTGCCACCACCGAGCGGTAGTTGACGGAGTGGTGGAAGGCGGACTTGGCCAGCACCAGCCCGTCCACGTGGGTCACCGTCACACACACCGGAATGCCTTCGTCCTCCTCGCCCGCCTCGCGCAGCGGCCGGGAGCCCGTGGAGCCGTGCACGTACAGCCGTTCCCCCACCCGTGCGTACAGCGTGGGCAGTACGACGGGCGCGCCGTCGCGGACGAAGCCGAAGTGGCACAGGTAGCCCTCGTCGAGGACCGAGTGCACCAACTCGCGGTCGTAGGACATGCGCTCGCGGTTCCGGGTGCCGGTGGTGCGCGGAGTGCGGGGGTAGGCCGTGGGGGCCGAGGGTGAGCCGGTCATTGCCTCTCCTTTTGAACTAGTGCATAATCGTGTTTGTGCTAGGAGGCTACCGGATCGAAGGGCGCGGCGCAGCGGAGATCGCAGCGAGTGTGGAGCGCGGCGTCGGCAGCGGCGCGCTCGCGCCGGGTGAAGTGCTGCCGCCGCTGCGGGAGTTGGCGGCCGAACTGGGCGTGAACCCGAACACTGTGGCGGCGGCGTACCGCGCGCTGCGCGACCGCGGTGTCATCGAGACGGCCGGCCGGCGGGGCAGCCGGGTGCGGCAGCGGCCGGCCAGCGCGCCCCGCGAGTCGGTCCGGGTCGAGCCGCCCGCGGGCGGTGTCGACATCTCGACCGGCAACCCCGACCCCGCGCTGCTCCCGCCCCTCAAGGCAGCCTTCGCCGTCTCGGCCGACCGCGCGGCACAGGAGCCCGTGCTGTACGGCGCGCCGGACGCCGACCCCGGGTTCGCGGCCGCGGCACGGGCGGCGCTGGACGCCGACGGAGTGCCCGCGGGGCCGCTCGCCGTCACGTCCGGGTCGCTCGACGCCATCGAGCGCGTGCTGGCGGCGCATCTGCGCCCCGGCGACGCCGTGGCCGTGGAGGACCCTGGCTGGGGCAGCCTGCTCGACCTCGTACCCGCGCTCGGGCTGCGTCCGCTGCCCGTCGCCGTGGACGACGACGGCCCGCTGCCGTCGGATCTGGAGCGCGCCCTCGGGCAGGGCGCGCGGGCTGCGATCGTCACCGACCGCGCGCAGAACCCGACGGGCGCGGCCGTCTCGGCAGCGCGCGCCCGCGAGTTGCGCGCCGTGCTGGCGGCCCGCCCCGAGACGCTGCTGGTCGAGGACGACCATGGGCACGCCATCGTCGACCTCCCGCTGCACCCGCTGGCCGGCACCACCCGCCACTGGGCGCTGGTGCGCTCAACGGCCAAGGCGTACGGGCCCGATCTGCGCCTCGCGGTACTGACCGGTGACCCGCTCACCGTCGACCGGGTGCGTGGCCGTCAGCGGCTGGGCCCCGGCTGGGTGAGCCATCTGCTTCAACGCGCCGTCGCACACCTGTGGGAGACCGGAGCCACGGACCCGGAGCGCGTGGCCGCTTCGTACGGTGTCCGGCGTACTTCCCTGGTCGAGGCGCTCGCCGCCCGGGGCGTCGCCGCGCGTGGGCGCAGCGGCATGAACGTATGGGTGCCGGTGCGGGAGGAGACCGGGCCGGTGGCGCGGCTGCTCCAGGCGGGCTGGGCGGTGGCTCCCGGCGCCCGCTTCCGGCTCGCCTCCCCGCCCGGACTGCGGCTGACCGTCTCGCCGCTGTCCCCGCCGGACATCGACCGCCTCGCCGACGACCTGTCAGCGGCGCTGCGCCCGGCTGCGGGGGGACGGTACGACTGACGCGGAGCGCCGCAGACCATGGCCGGTGCGGTCGTTCACAGCTTGCGGAAGTCCCAGGAGACCACCGACTCGGGGACCAGCTTCAGCCAGGCGTGCCGTCCGTCGTACGGCATCCGCTCCAGGCCGAAGTACTTGGCGGGGAACAGCTCTTCCACCTCGGTCAGCTCCGCGCAGGGCTCGCCCGTGCGCGGGGCCTCGCCGACGGACTCGGCCCGGCCGGACAGCTCGACGCCGCGCAACTCCCCGTACTCCTCACCGTCGTCCACCAGCACCGCGAGCCGCGGGTCGTGGCGCAGCTGTGCCCATCTCCTGCTGCGGGTGAGCGAGTACAGCCACAGCGCGGTGCCGTCCCAGCAGAACCACAGTGCCCCGACATGGGGCGCGCCCTGCCGGCCCACTGTCGCGACGCGGCAGGTGCGCTGAGCGCGCAGAAAGGCGTCCTGCTCCTCGCGAGTCATCATGATCCGGCGTCCCCGCCGCTGCTGTGCGTCGGCCATGCGTCTCCGCCTTCCCGGGCATCCCGAGCCGAGCTGGGCGTTGCTGACAGCGAGCTGCGAGCTGACGGCCCGTCAGGAAATCATGAAGGCTCTTCCCGTCCGACGCAATGCTCCCTATTCTGCGGACGCTCCGACGACGGAAGGGAGCACGCATGCCCCCGCCCGACCGGCTCGCCGCCCAGCTCCATCCCGCAACCACCGCCTTGCTGACCGTGGAGTGCCAGCAAGGCGTGGTCGGTGCGGCCGGCGCGCTGCCCGAACTCGCCCACCAGGTACGCAGCACGGGAGTGCTGGACCGCGTCGCGCAGCTGGCCGACGCCGCACACCAGGCGGGCGTGCAGGTCGTGCACGCCGTCGCCGAGCGCCGTCCCGACGGCCGCGGTGCCAGCCGCAACGCACGGCTGTTCCGCGCCGCCGAACGGCTGCCCGTACGGCAGTTGACGGGCTCGCCGGCCGTGCAGGTCGCCGAGCCCATCCCGGTCGCGGACGAGGACCTGGTCGTACGGCGGCTGCACGGGCTCTCGCCGCTCGCCGGTACGGACGTGGACGCCCTGCTGCGCAACCTCGGCGTCCATACGCTCGTCATCACCGGCGTCTCGGCGAACGTGGCGGTGCCCAACGCGGTCTTCGACGCCGTCAATCTGGGCTACACGGCCGTGGTGCCCGCCGACGCGATCGCCGGTGTGCCGGCCGACTACGCGGCTGCGCTGGTCCGCCACACCCTCGCACTTGTCGCGACGGTCACGACGGCCGACGAGATATGCGAGTGCTGGAGCCGGCCTCCAGCAGAGACACGGCCCGGGGCGGTTCCGCAGTGAACTACACGGTGGTGTATGTGAACTACACGGTGGTGTAGCAGTAGGAGACGAGAGTCTTGCCCGGCTTCGCCTTGGTGACCTTCTGCTTCACGACCTTGCCGTTGACGAGCACCTGGCAGCCGATCTGCGACTTGGGGTCGGAGGACGAAGCCTGCATGTTCACCATGCGTCCTGACTCCAGCTTGAACTTCTTCGACCAGGGCGTCTTGATCCCGTCCATGTCCAGGTCTTCCTTGTCGACGCCCTTGCCGATGACGCCCGGGACGTAGACGTTCGCGGGGGAGTCCCCGGTCACCTTGATCTCGACGGTCACGGTGCCGTCGTTGGCTTCTGCCTTCTCGGCACCGCCGCTTCCGCTGTCGCTTCGCGCGGACTTCTTCTTGCCGCCGCCGCTGTCGTCGGAGCAACCTGCCAGCAGCAGTGCCGTCGCGGCGAAAAGGCAGGCCACAGCCTTGTGAGTACGCATGGCGGTGATCGTGGCACGCGGAGCCGACCCGTGGCGGAGAAACCGGAAACTCTTCCGAAGAACATCCGCGCTGGCCCGGGGATCATTCCGAGGCGGGCCCGCCCGCGCGAACTCGACCTTCGGGCTCAGTGGCTCAGCAGCCACTGGGCCGACGCCAGATGCACCACGGTGAGCCCGCTCGCACTGATCAGCATGCCCGTGTTGCGGCGGGCGGCACCGATGGCGGCGTCAGCCAGCTGCGCGAGGCCCGCGACGATCAGCACCGGGCCGAGGGAGCCCCAGGAGCCGGCCGCGAGGAGGATCAGCACGGCCGCGCTGAGGGGAACGGCGCGGGCGGCGTAAAGACGGGCGTACAGGACCACGCCGGAGTTGAGGGGTTCACCCGCGGTCAGGGCGAGGGCGGGCCGGGCCAGTCCGACCACGCTCGCGGCCCCGGAGATGAGCGCGGCGAGCGCGTTGAGCAGAGCTATCAACGTGTGTGCGGTGGATACCGACATTCCCTCACCCAGCCCTCCGGTGGCGGACCAGAAAGCCCGTCAAGCCATAAATCATTCTCTCTCTGAATGACTTTGCAAAGCTACCATCCATGGCATGAACAAGGTCAAGGGTTCCGCCGGCCTGCCGCGCACCCTGGTGTTCCGCCTCAGCACGCTGGGAGCGGTGGTGGGCGACCGGTTCGCCGAGCGGATCGAGCAGCACGACCTCAAGCCCAAGCACGTCGGCCTGCTCACGGCCCTGGCCCAGGGCACCTTCGCCTCGCAGCAGGACCTCGCGGGCCGCCTCGGCGTGGCCCCCAGCCTGGTGGTCTCCCTCGCCGACCACCTCGAATCCCTCGGCGCGGTCCAGCGCGTACGCGACCCGCAGGACCGCCGCCGCCAGGTCCTCACCCTCACCGACCAGGGCCGTACGCTCCTGTCCGCCTGCGCCGCCGAGGCCCGGGCCCTGGACGACGAACTCACCGCCGACCTCGATCAGTCCCAACGGGAGGCGCTTCACACCGCCTTGGGCGGCCTCGCGGCATCCCTGGGCCTGCCGACGGCCTGACGCGCCGGACTGACGGCAGCGCGGGGGAGTTCGGGCGAGCCGAGGTGCACTGCCCGTACGTCACCGAGACCTTCCGCACCGCTGCGGAGACGCTGCCGCTGATTGCCGAGGAGCCTCCGCTCCCCCAGGAGATCGCCCGCGCCGAACTGCTCCTGCCCCGCTGCGCCGCCCTGTGACGCCGGGCCCCGGCTGCGCCGATCCCACCGGGGCCTGACACCGCCCGCCCCCTCCCGGCAACGCCCTTCAGCACCACCTTGGTTGGGCCAGGGAAACTCATCCGGCCACGGCAACCACGGGCCCTGACCGGGCGTCCTTGGATGAGCCGACCGGCTCAGCCCTGTCGGCGCAAGCAATCCCGATTACGGCGAAGGTGAAAATGTTCTCTCGTGTTCTCGGTCGTGGAGCAATGGCTGGAGCGCTGGCAGGCGCTGCCCTGCTGGCGGCCGTCCCCGCGGCTTCTGCTGCTTCTGCGGCTCCGACGGCTCAGCGCTGCAGTGCCTGGGGACCAGGTGACGCAGACACCATGAAGGTGTGCGCTTCAGCCTCCGGCGGAAAGATCCAGGGCAAGGGCTACACCAGAGGCTCGGCAAATGGTGCTGTGGTGTGGATCGAGGCCGTCAATACGTCCACTGGCAAGACATACGGCGCGCATGTGGGAAAGACCCTTTCCAAAAAGGTGCCGCACGGTCGCTATGAAGTGACGTTCTACCGCGGCGATGGCCAGGGCGCGGTGAACAGCCCGGCGGTACGGGTCTGACGCATCCCGTAAGCAGCAACGGTCCGAGGACCGGCCAAGCCGCTCTGGCCGGCGACCTGGACACGGCCCGCGATCACTTCGAGCGAGTCCTTCGAGGCGACGCGCCGGCCCCGTGGATGGTCGAGGCCCAGGAGAAGGCACGGGCTCTCCACAGCGAACGCGGCCGGGGTGCCGGCCACGCGGGGGCTCGGGCGCACGGGTGCTGCCGCCGTTGACGACAGCAGCGTGCCCGGCCCAGCCCCCGCATCCCGGGGCCTGCACACAGGTCACCGGGCCCTGGACAGAGAAGGCCATCGTCGTCCAGGTCAGCGGCAGTCGTCTCGAGGACCGGCTTCATGAAGCCGCCGCGAGGCACGGCGCTGAACTGGAGGATCTCGACGGGCCCCAGCGTGTCGGCGGCTTCGTGCAGGGCCGCGGTGAGGGAGTCGGGGTCGAGGGCGTCGGCAGTGACCCGTGGGCGTGGACGTCGTCCCGGGCCGGCTCGGCGGCCAGGTCGTCCTGGCGCCGGGCGCTGCGCGAGATGAGGGGAAGACGGTCCAATGGGTACTGGGCGCCGTCACCGCCCGCAACCCGCACGGCAAGGACCGGCCTCACCCTCACCATCTACACCGCCTAACCCGACGCGCCCTCCGACGAGGGCCTGCGCCTGCTCGCCTCCTGGGCCGCCACGCCCCGGGCCTCCGCACCCGCACCGCACTCCGGCGGCTGACGACTTCGGCTGCGCCTCAGGGAACCCTGCGTACGCGTAGGGGCTCCCCGCCTGAGAGGAGAGTTCTGCGATGGCGTGGTCGAGTTCGGCGATGTGAGTGGGCAGAGCGGACCGGCCGCCAGGCTGCGCCGGCACAGGAGATCACTTGGGTCACCGACACCCCTGACCCCATCGACCCCACCGGCCCACTCGCTGATCGGTTCACCGCCGACCGGTTCGAGAACTCCCTGCGCGCGATGGTCAACTCCGTGGTGTTCCGCTCCTCCGGCCAAGAACAAGAAGCTGCTGTAGCCGTTCATCGACTTCACCGACTCTTGGAGTGTCCGGACCGGGTCTGACTGTGGTGATGCGTCACCCCCCCATCAGGACGAGGTCTGGTCCGCCTTCCGGGCACGCGGGGGCGGCAGGCGGAACAGGCCCCTCAGCCTGCGCAGTGCCTCGCTGTCGCCGGACGCCGATGCGTCACCGGTGTCTACCACCTCTGCGAACGTGCGGCGTTGGCCGATCAGACGGAGGAAAGCCTGCTGGCTGATGGTGATGGTCGCGTCCGGGTACTGGGCCGGTCCGTGCAGCGCTTCGATCGTCCCGTCGTCGACGCGGACGTGGAAGAGTTCGTCCTCGACGCGGAACTCGTACACCGCGCGGAGTCCGGCGGCGGCCTCGGGGGCGAAGCAGGCCCGCAGGCCGAGCAGGGCCCAACCTGGATGGAACGTCTCGCTCGCGCGCGGTTCGCCCATCGCCCACTTCAGGCCCCACCGGGCCAGTTCCAGGATCGCCGGCCCGAGTTCCTCACCGGCCTCGGTGAGAGCGTAGACCGGGGTCCTGGCGGGCGGAGGGAGCGTGATCTTGTTCGCCAGTCCCTCGCGTTCCAGATGCTTCAGGCGGGCGGCCAGCAGCCCGGTGCCCAGGCCGCGCAGGCTGGCCTGCAGGTCACCGAACCGCTTGGGCCCGGTCAGCAGCTCGCGGATCAGCAACAGCGTCCAGCGCTCGCCGACGAGGTCAAGGGTGCGCGCAGTCGCGCAGTACTGGTTGTACGTTCGCTGTTCCACTTCATCACTTTAGACTTCGCGCTTCCCGTTCTTGAACGAACCAGCCTCCAGGAGCATCCGGGCGAGCGGCCCCGGATCGGTCAGCATCACGTCGTGCGGGCCGTCCAGCGCCTGCGTCCGGTACCCGACGGCGTTGCCGAGTTGGTCGAACGGGTAGGTCTGCGGCCTGCAGTAAACGGCGGTTCCGGGGATCCGGTCGACGGCTCCGCTCAGGCGCGTGGGCTCGGTGAACGTGCGCAGCGGCTGGGGGAGCATGCGCGCGGCCAGCCAGGCCGCGTCGTCGGTGTCGACGATGCCGAACGCTGCCGGGGGCGGGGCCCTGATCCGCCGTCCGTCCCCGCGCGTCTCGGCCGCCGTACGGGCCGCGGTGACGAACGCGGCGGGGGCCAGGCTGAAGATGCTGGCGCCGTCGGACCCCGCCCATCCGTCCACCAGGACGATGTGACCGACGGCATCGGGCCGCATGTCGGCCGCCTCCCGTACGACCAGGCCCGCGTAACTGTGCCCGACCAGCACGAGCGCGTCCTCCTCCTCCCGAACGGTGTCGAGGGCGGCGACGACCGCCTCCGCGTGGTCGTGGAGCCCGCAGTCCCCGGCGGTGCCGAGGTCCGGGGTGAGAGTGTGCGCCCCGGCGGAGTGCAGCAGTGGGACCATCCGGTCCCAGGCCCATGGGCCGTGCCAGGCGCCGTGGACGAGTACGAATGTGGTCATCAGTGATCCTCCGCGCGCAGCAGGGGCAGAACCTGGTCGGCGAACTCCTCCAGGCCCGTGTCGTGGTCGTCGGTCGCCAGGCGGATCACGAGGTGGCGCGCGCCGGCGCCGACGTAGCCGGTCAGCCAGTCGGCGGCCTGGCGGGCGGTACCGGCGAACACGGCCTGGATCGAGGCGATGACGTCGAGCGGCGCGCCGTAGTAGCGCTCGATGCTCGCCCGCAGGCGCCGGTGCGCATTCTCCGGGTCCTCGTCCAGACAGAGCGTCGCGTACAGGGCGGGGGTGACCGAACGGGGCGTCGCCGGCTGCCTGACGGCCTCCTCGATGACCTCGCGTTCCTTCGCGTACGCCGTCGCCTCGGTCGGATAGGGGAGCCAGCCGTCGGCGAGGCGGGCCACGCGCCGCAGCGCCGCACCGTTGCTGCCGGCCAGCCAGATCGGTGGTCCTCCCGGACGGGACGGCGGGGGTGCGAGCCGCACGTCCGTGAAGGCGAAGTGCTCGCCCTTGTAGGACACCGCCTCCCCCGACCAGAGCTGCCGCATGGCGTCGATCGACTCCTCCATGCGGCCCATGCGGCGGGCGAATCCGATGCCGACCGCCTCGAACTGGGCCTGGGTGTTCGGGTTCGGGAACCCGCCGCCCATGCCCGCGATCAGCCGACCCCCCGACAGCCGGTCGAGAGTGGCGAGCTGGTGGGCCAGCAGGATCGGATGGCGCAGCGCCGGCAGCAGCACCGCCGTGCCGAGCGCAACCCGTTCGGTGGCCTGGGCCACGGCGGCCAACAGCAGCAGCGGATCCGCGCGTGGTCTGGTCACGGGACTGTCGCCGGCCCAGACCGAGTCCAGCCCCAGCTCCTCTGCCCGGCGCGCCTGGGCGACGAGCCGCCCCGGTTCGTGCTCACCCAGAACGGACTGGTCACGCGTCGGCAGCAGGTAGCCGATCTGCAGTCTTGCCATCTTCCCTCCCGGTCGCCGGGTCCCGACTCTATCGATGAACTTCCTGTTTTTGAAGTGTCAGGTTCATCTTTCGGTAGCAACGAGGAGGGGTTCATGGTGACCAGAGCCCGGTAGACGGCGCAGGCATATGTCGCCGGAGGCAGGAACGGCCACGGACGCACGTCCGGCGGGCGGCTGGAGGGCGGCGCGGCAAGCTCAAGGCGGACGACGCGGAGATCGGCTCGTCGGTGGCCCCCGTCGACGGTGGCTGCTGCAAGTCGGCGTCGACCTGCGGATCCTGCTGCCCCCCGGCCACCGGCGAGCAGGCGGTCGGACTGGTCAGGACGGCCCACCACGTCTGCCTGCCGTACGGACGCTCAGGAGGGTCACGGCTGCGGAACTGCGCGCTTATATAGCGCAATTGGAATCGACGATCTCGTCCGCTGACTACCGCCGGGGCATTCTGGCCGAGTTGTCCGCGATGTAATCAGCAAACGACACCGTATGGCGGTCGTGTTCGGACCAGGACATGGTCCACGGCGAGGGGAGGCGTTCGGTGTCGGCCCGGAGGGGCCCGGCGACCCGCCGTTGATCCCAAGGCGCTGAGGCGCGTATAACCTGGGAAAATGCTCCCCGAAGTCACAGCCACGCGCTACGTCACACCACTGCGCGAGGGCGGTTCGCTCCCCGGTCTGGTCGAGGCCGACGACCTGGGGACCTATGTCATGAAGTTCACCGGCGCCGGGCAGGGCCGTAAGACGCTGGTGGCCGAAGTGCTGTGCGGGCGGCTCGCGCAGCGGCTGGGCCTGCGGGTGCCCGAGCTGGTGCGGACCTGGCTCGACCCGGTGATCGGCCTCTCCGAGCCGGACGAGGAGGTGCAGGAGCTGCTGAAGGCGAGCGGCGGGCTCAACCTCGGCATGGACTTCCTGCCCGGCTCGCTCGGCTTCGACCCGCTCGCCTATCAGGTGGACCCCGAGGAAGCCGGGCGGGTGGTCTGGTTCGACGCACTGGTGAACAACGTCGACCGTTCCTGGCGCAACCCCAACATGCTGGTCTGGCACGGCGATCTCTGGTTGATCGACCACGGTGCGACGCTGATCTTCCACCACAACTGGCCCACCGCGCAGGCCGCCGCCGAGCGGCCGTACGACGCCTCCGACCACGCGCTGGCCCCCTTCGCCCCGCTGGTCGAGGAGGCCGCGACCGCGCTGGCGCCGCGGGTCACCCAGGATCTGCTGGCCGAGTGCGCCGCCGAGATCCCCGACGAGTGGCTCGTGGACGAACCGGGCTTCGCGGACCCGGACGAGGTGCGCGCCGCGTACGCCGAGGTCCTGGAGTCCCGTGCCCGTACGATCCATGAGCGGATCACGCTCGGCGAGCCGAGCAAGGACGGGCCCTCGCAAGCGCCGGGCTGGCTCACCGGGAAGGGCGGCGATGCCAAGTGACGTGGATTCGTACGGCGGCAGGTGCGCGCAGCGATCTCGATGTGTTCGAGTACGCGCTGCTGCGTGTCGTTCCCCACATCGAACGCGGCGAGCTGATCAACGCGGGCGTCCTCGTCTACTGCCGGGCGCGCTCCTTCCTCGGGGCCCGCACCCATCTCGACGAGGACCGGCTGTTCGCCCTCGACCCGTGCGCCGACGTGCAGGGTGTACGCGCCGCGCTGCACGCCGTTGAGGACGTGTGCAGCGGAGGCGCGCAGGCCGGGCAGGCGGCCGGGGAGGACGTGGGCCGGCGCTTCCGGTGGCTGGTGGCGCCGCGCAGCACGGTCGTCCAGCCGGGGCCGGTGCACACCGGGCTGACCGCCGACCCGGAGGCCGAGAGCGAGCGCCTGCTGGATCTGCTGGTGCGGTAGGCGGGATCTGCAAGGGGCCGCTCCCGCCC
>NZ_JADKMA010000062.1 GCF_017676365.1 Streptomyces oryzae | reverse complement strand
CAACCACCCACCGCCGACCACCCCTCCCCTCGTCCCGCCGGTTTTCGCATTCCGAGCTGACGGCCCGTCAGTTATCCGTCAGTCATCACCGTCCGACTCCACTTCATGACCGCCTCCGCCAGCCACCTCCCCGCGCTGCCCGTCGAAACGCTTCGACGGATTCGAACCGAAGGAGAGCCCCCGTGCAGGAACAGGGCACCCCCAGACGCAACGTCCTCGCTCTCGGTCTCGCCGCCCCGCTGGCGGCGGCCGGTACCGGACTGATGGCATCCGCTCCCGCCGCCGCACGGACCCGGCAGGCCGCTCGCGCCGGCGCCCGCACGGGTCACCCGTTCCAGGACCCCGGACTGCCCTTCGCCGACCGCGTCGAAGACCTGCTGGGCAGGCTGACGCGGGACGAGAAGATCTCCCTGCTGCACCAGTACCAGCCTGCCGTCCCCCGGCTCGGCGTCCGCTCCTTCCGCACCGGCACCGAGGCCCTGCACGGGCTCGCCTGGCTCGGCAAGGCCACCGTCTTCCCGCAGGCGCTCGGCCTGGCCAGCACCTGGAACCCCGCGCTGATCAAGCGCGTCGGGGCCGCCGTCGGCGACGAGGCACGAGGCCTCCAGCACGAGCGGCCCAAGGGCTGGGGCCTCAACCTGTGGGCGCCTGTGGTGAACCTGCTGCGCGACCCGCGCTGGGGGCGCAACGAGGAGGGCTACTCCGAGGACCCGTATCTGACCGGCGTCATCTCCCTCGCCTACGGCACCGGCCTCCAAGGTGAGCACCCGCGCTATCTGAAGACGGCGCCCACCATCAAGCACTACCTCGCCAACAACACGGAGCACAACCGCTCCACCTCCGACTCGGTGCTGCCCCCGCGCGTCCGCCACGAGTACTACGAGGCGGCGTTCCGGCCCGCGCTGGCCGCCGACGCGGTCACCGGCGTGATGACCTCCTACAACCTGGTCAACGGGCGCCCGGCCACCGTCAACCCGGACCTCGACGGCGCGGTGCGGAAGTGGGCGCGGCAGGACCTGCTCAACGTCACCGACGCGGACGCGCCCAACAACCTCACCGGGGGCCAGGACTACTACTCCACCCTCGCCGAGGCGGACGCGGCGGCGCTCAAGGCGGGCATCGACAGCTTCACCTCAGACAGCGAGGACTCAGGCAAGACGGTCAAGGCCCTCACCACAGCCCTGGAGAAGGGCCTGATCAGCGAGTCCGACATCGACACGGCTGTCCGGCACATCCTCGGCGTCCGCTGCCGGCTCGGCGAGTTCGACCCCGACGGCGGGCCCTACGGGAAGATCTCCAAGTCGGTCATCGACAGCCCCGCACACCGCGCCCTCGCCCGCGAGACGGCGCGGGAGGCGATCGTGCTGCTGAAGAACGCCCCGGCGCCGGGCGGCCGCGCGGTACTGCCGCTGGACGCCAAGCGCCTGAAGAAGGTCGCCGTCCTCGGCCCGCTCGCCGACACCCTCTACACCGACTGGTACTCGGGCTCGCTGCCGTACGAGGTCACTCCCCGCGAGGGCATCAAGAAGCGGCTCGGGTCGGCCGGAAAGGTCACCGGGAGCGCGGGAGTCGACCGAATCGCGTTGAAGAACGCCGCCACCGGCGCGTATCTCACCGGCGGCGACGGCGCGGACGGCGCCGTGCTCACCGAGAGCGGCAGCAGCCCCGGCACCACCGCGCAGTTCGACGTCTACGACTGGGGGCAGGGCATCGTCACCCTGCGCAGCGCCGCAAACGCCAAGTACCTCGGCTACGACGGCAAGGTCTTCCGCAACGACCAGGAGCAGCCCGGCGGCTGGTACGTACAGCAGCAGTTCGTGCTGGAGAAGCAGGACGGGGACGTCCGGCTGGTGCGCTACGCCGGATACGACACCCTCACCGACTGGTTCGGCCCCAAGAAGTACCTCAAGGCGGACGACGACGGCACCGTCGGGCTGGTCGCCGAGAAGGACGCCACCCGGTACACGGTCGAGACCGTACGCGACGGAGTGGCCGAGGCGGTCGAGGCCGCCCGCGAGGCGGACGTGGCCGTCGTCGTCGCCGGCACCATGCCCGCCATCAACGGCCGCGAGGACCACGACCGTACCGACATGTCACTGGCCGAGGGGCAGTCCGCGCTCATCAAGGCCGTCCACCGGGCCAACCCGCGCACGGTCGTCGTGCTGGAGAGCAGCTATCCGCAGACCGTCACCTGGGAGCAGTCCCGCATACCGGCCCTCGTCTGGACCACCCACGCGGGCCAGGAGACCGGCACCGCGCTCGCCGACATCCTCTTCGGCGACCACAACCCGGCCGGGCGGCTCACCCAGACCTGGTACCGGTCGCAGGACGACCTGCCCGGCCTCCTCGAATACGACATCATCAAGGCCGACCGCACCTACCTCTACTTCCGCGGCAAGGCGCTGTACCCCTTCGGGCACGGCCTGTCCTACACCACCTTCCGCTACGGCCCGCCCCGGCTCTCCTCCCGCACCCTGCGGCCCGAGGGCAGCGTGACCGTCTCGGTCGAGGTCACCAACACCGGCAGGCGCGACGGCGACGAGGTCGTCCAGCTCTACGTGCGCCGGCGCGGCTCCCGGGACAAGCAGCCGTTGCAGCAGCTGCGCGGCTTCGAACGCGTCCGGCTGAAGGCGGGCCACTCCACCACCGTGCGGCTGAAACTGCGCGCCGCAGACCTCGCCCACTGGGATGTCACCCGGGGCCGCGAGGTGCTGGAGAGCGGCGAGGCCGAACTGCGGATCGGCGCTTCGTGCACCGACATCCGTGGGCGTACGACCCTGCTGGTACGCGGCGAGAAGGTCCCGCCGCGGGATCTGTCGCGGACCACCCGGGCCGCGGATTTCGACGACTACCGGGGTGTCCGGCTGGTCGACGAGAGCAAGGCGCGGGGCGAGGCCGTCGGCGCTGTCGAGGACCGTGCCTGGGTGCTGTTCCGCGATGTCGACCTGGGGTCAGGGGCACGGGAGTTCACCGCGCGGGTCGCCCGCGAGGCGCGGGGCAGCGGGAACCTGGCGGTTCGGCTCGGCTCGCCGCGGGGGCGGGTGGTGGGTTCGGTGGAAGTGCGGAGTACCGGTGACCGGTACGCCTACGAGAGCGTCAGCGCGCGGTTGCGGGGTGCGCACGGCCGGCACGACGTGTACCTGGTCTTTTCGGATGCGATGCGGGTGAGTTCGTTTTCGATGCGGTGAGAGCTCGGGTGGTGCGGTGCGTTTTCGACTGCGGGCCTTCCCCCAGCCTCCGGCCGGGAGGTGCCCCCAGGCTGAGCGCGGATGCCTCGAAGCCAGCGAAGCGCCCGCGAGAGGCAGAGAAGACCAGCCCCGCGCCCCTTCGGGGCGCAGCTGGACAGCCCTCGATTTGGAGAAACCCCTATGCAATTCCGCCCCGTACTCCCGATGGTCATGGCCGGTGCCACGGTGGCGCTCGGGCTCACCGGGTGTGCCGCCGCGCCCGAGCCCGGTACCGTCACCGTGCTCAACTCGGCCACCGACACGGCCGAGCACACCAAGAACCAGAAGTTCTTCGACCGCTGTGCCAAGAAGTTCGGGCTGCGTGTGGAGCAGAACAGCGTCCCCGCGGACCAGGTGTCGTCCAAGGCGCTGCGGATGGCCTCCTCGCACTCGCTGCCGGACATCCTCGAACTCGACGGCTCAGAGCTGCCGCAGTTCGCGCAGGCCGGCGGGCTGCGCAGCCTCCGGGAGCTCGGAGTACGCACCTCCGGGCTCTCGGAGAGCGGGGTCTCCCTCGGCTCCTTCGAGGGGACCCGCTACGGCATCGCCCGCTCCGTCAACTCGCTGGCCCTGTACTACAACCCGGACCTGCTGAAGAAGGCGGGCGTCGAGGTGCCCCGGACCTGGAAGGAGCTGCGGACGGCGGCGAAGAAGCTGACCGGCCGCGGCACCTACGGGTTCGCCTTCAGCGCCAGCCCGAACGCCGACGGCGTCTACCAGTTCCTGCCGTTCTTCTGGTCGGCGGGCGGTGACGAGGCGCGGCTCGACAGCGGCAAGGGCGAGGCAGCGCTGCGGCTGTGGAAGGACCTGGTGGCCGACAAGTCCGTCTCCAAGGCCGTCGTCAACTGGAACCAGCAGGACGTCAACGACCAGTTCGTCGCGGGCCGCACCGCGATGATGGTCAACGGGCCGTGGCAGGTTCCGGTGCTGGAAGGGCAGCACAAGGTGGACTGGGCCGTCGCCAAGTTCCCGGTCCCCGAGGCGGGCGGCAAGGCCGTACCTCCCGTCGGCGGCACCGTGATGACCGTCCCCAAGAGCGATGACCGGGAGCGCGAGAAAAACGCCGCCAGGATTCTCAACTGCCTCAACACCCCCGGCAATCAGCTCGACTGGGGCGAGGCCGTAAACAACGTGCCCACCCGCGCCGCCGCAGCGCGCACCTACGCGGAACAGAACCCCAAGCTCGCCCCGTTCGCCGAGCTGGTGACCACGGCGCGCTCCCGTACCGCCAAGGTCGGCACCCGCTGGCCGGCGGTGAGCGACGCGCTCGCCGGGGCCTTCCAGTCCGTACTCACCGGCGGCAGCAGCCCTGAGGCGGCCCTGCGCCGTGCCCAGCGGCAGGCGACGGCGGGGGAGTGAGGAGACCAGCATGAGTACCGTCACAGCCCCCTCCGTATCCGCACCTGCAGCGGGCGCCTCCTCAGCAGACGCGCGCGGCGGCACCGGGAGACGCCGCACCGCGCTGCTGCGCTGGCTCTTCATCGCTCCCGCACTGCTCTACATGGCCGCGTTCTTCGGCTACCCGCTGGTGCGGAACGTGCTGATGAGTTTCCAGCACTACACACCCACCACCTACTTCACCGGCGAGGCTCCCTTCAACGGCCTCGACAACTGGCGGGCCGTGTTCTCCGATCCGCTGTTCACCGACGCACTGTGGCACACCGCGCTGTTCACGGTGGGCTCGCTGCTGGGCCAGTTCACTCTCGGGCTGGCGCTGGCCGTCTTCTTCTCCCGCCGCTTCCGCCTCTCCCGCTTCGTACGGGCGGTACTGCTGCTGCCGTGGCTGGTGCCGATGGTGGTGGCCGCCGTGGTGTGGCGGCGCATCCTCGACCAGGAACACGGGGTGCTGAACGCGGCCCTGCAGGCACTGGGCCTGACCGACGGCGGCGTGCCCTGGCTGAGCAGCCCCGATGTGGCGCTGCTGGCTGCCGTGCTGGTCAACATCTGGATCGGTATCCCGTTCAACATGGTCATCCTCTACGGCGGCCTCCAGGAGATCCCCCGCGATCTGTACGAGGCGGCCGCGCTGGACGGGGCCGGACCGTGGCGGGCCTTCCGCTCCATCACGCTGCCGATGCTGCGCCCGGTAATCACCGTCGTCCTCGTCCTGGGCTTCATGTCGACGGTGAAGATCCTCGACCTGATCCTCGCCCTCACCTCCGGCGGCCCCGCCGACGCCACCCAGACGCTGGGCACCGTCACCTACCAGATGTCCTTCCTCCGCCTCGACTTCGGCCAGGGCGCCGTCGTCGGCAACGTCCTCATCCTGATCAGCGCGGTCTTCGCGGTGCTCTACCTGCGTGCCAACCGCGCCGACTTCGGCACCGGGAAGTGAGCACCATGTCATCGTCAACCATCCGGACGGCGCCGGGAACCGCGCGCACCACGGGGCCGGGCACAGGCGGCCGGGCGCGCGGGGCCTGGAACACCGTCGCCGCGCTGCTGATCCTCGCCGTGCTGCTCTTTCCCCTCTACTGGATGCTGGTCACCGCGCTGCAGCCGTCCTCGGGCATCGACGTGGACTTCTTCCCCACCTCGCCGGGGCTGGACAGCTTCCGGGCTGCGCTGGACAGCCAGGGCCGCTCGCTGCTCACCAGCCTGGGCGTCGCGCTGGGCGCCGTCGCGGTCTGTCTGGCGCTGGCGGCGCCCGCCGCCTACGGGCTGGCGCAGTTCTCGCTGCGCGGCGGACGGGCCATCGTCTTCACCACGCTCATCACCCAGATGGTGCCCGGCATCGTCATCGCCAACGCCCTCTACAGCGCCTACGCGGAGCTGCGGCTGGTCAATTCCTACCTCGGGCTGATCCTGGCCGACGCCTCGCTCGGGCTGCCTTTCTCCATCGTGCTGCTGCGCGCCTTCATGGTCTCCATACCCGGCGAAGTGGTGGAGGCGGCGCTGGTGGACGGTGCGAACCGGTTCACCGCCTTCGTCCGCGTCGTCCTCCCGATGAGCCGCAACGCCCTGCTCACCGCTGGGCTGTTCACCTTCCTCTTCGCCTGGTCGGACTTCATGTTCGCGCTCACCCTCAACACCACCGACGACGTCAAGCCGGTCACCCTCGGCATCTACCAGTTCGTCGGCGCCCACGTCAGCGACTGGGGCGCCGTCATGGCCACCGCCGTACTGTCCGCCGTGCCGGCGGCGGTCCTGCTGGTCGTCGCGCAGAAGTACATCGCCGCCGGGATCACTGGCGGGTCCGTCAAGTAACGCCCCGGCCATGAGGCGGTGGCCGCGAGTTGCTGCCGCTTCAGCCGGGCGGCTGTCCGGCGCGGTCGCGGTTGCGGCCATCGGAAGGGCCGCCGAACCATCGCCGTCGTGCGTCCCGCCGCTGCGGCGGGAAGAGGCAACCCCCCAGAGCTAGTGAGGCTGTTCATCCTGATGAGTAACCCTTCCCCGGGGCGCCCTGCGCCCGTTCCGCCTCCCCCGGACCCCCCTGACCTTCCGGAGGGTTTCGTCTTCGGGGCGGCCACCGCCGCCTATCAGATCGAAGGGGCCCACGACGAGGACGGCCGTGGTCCCTCCATCTGGGACACCTACTGCCAGGAGCCCGGCCGGACCGAGGGCGGCGCGACCGGCGATGTCGCCTGCGACCACTACCACCGCTACCGCGAGGACGTCGCGCTGCTGCGCGGGCTGGGGGTGGACAGCTACCGCTTCTCCGTCGCCTGGCCCCGCGTCCAGCCCACCGGCACCGGGCCGGCCAACCCGCGTGGCCTGGACTTCTACGACCGGCTCACCGACGAACTGCTCGCCGCCAACATCACCCCGGCCGCCACCCTCTACCACTGGGACCTGCCGCAGGCGCTGGAGGAGAGCGGCGGCTGGCGGGTACGGGAGACGGCGGAGCGGTTCGCCGCGTACGCGGCGCTGGTCGCCGACCGGCTCGGCGACCGGATACCGCGCTGGATCACCCTCAACGAGCCGTTCTGCGCCGCCTTCCTGGGCTACGCCACCGGCCGGCACGCACCCGGCGCACGGGAGGGGCGCGGGGCGCTCGCGGCAGCGCACCACTTGCTCGTCGCACACGGTCTGGCCGTACGCGCACTGCGCGCCGCAGGAGTGGCCGAGGCCGGCATCACCCTCAATCCCGACCGGCTGCTGCCCGCCACCGACTCCGCCGCCGACCACGCCGCGGTGCGCCGGGCCGAGACGCTGCACAACGAGACCTGGCTGGACCCGCTGTTCGCCGGGCGCTATCCGCGCGGCGCGGCGGAGACCTGGGGGCCGCAGGCCGACGGCTCCTGGCGCCGGGACGGCGATCTGGCGCTGATCGGCGCTCCGCTGGACTTCCTCGGCATCAACTACTACCGCCCGATCACCGTGGCCGACGCGCCCCACCGCGACCCCGACCCGGCGACGCGCACGGCCACCGACATCCGCGTCGCCGAGTGCGCCCGCGACGACGTCCGGCACACCACCATGGGCTGGCCCGTCGATCCGCGCACCTTCACCGAGCTGCTCACGGACCTGACGGCGCGCTACCCGGCGCTGCCGCCGCTGCTCATCACCGAGAACGGCACGGCCGAGGCCGACACCGTCACCCCCGACGGGCGGGTGCACGACATCGACCGTATCGACTACCTGCGCACCCATCTGGCCGCCGTGGCCGAGGCGGTACGCGCCGGAGTCGACGTTCGCGGCTACTACGTGTGGTCGCTGCTGGACAACTTCGAATGGGCGCGCGGCTACGAGCAGCGCTTCGGCCTCGTCCGCGTCGACTACGCGACCCAGCAGCGCCTCCCCAAGGACAGCTACCACTGGTACCGCGACCTGATCGCCGCCCACCGCCGAAGCCGCACCCCGCACCCGCCGCACACCCCGCACCAGGCATCCACCGCACCGCACAACGGAGAGCAGGCCGACCGATGAAGTTCACCGACGGCTACTGGCTGATGCGCGACGGCGTCCAGGCGTCGTACGCCACCGAGATCGCCGACACCCGCGTCACCGACGACCGCTTCACCCTCTACGCCCCCGTACGGCACATCCGGCACCGGGGCGACACCCTCAACGGCCCGCTGCTGACCGTCGAGTGCTTCTCACCCGCCGAGGGCGTCATCGGCATCCGCACCACCCACCACGCCGGCACCCCGGACCACGGCCCGCACTTCGCGCTGCGCCCCGGCCGGGAGGACGACGTGGCGGCAGCCAAGATCACCCGCGAGGGCTCCGTGCTCGAACTGGCCAGCGGCGAGCTGTCGTTGCGGGTGGACACGGCGGCGCCGTACCGGCTGGAGTTCACCGCCGACGGCCGCACCCTCACCTCCGTCGAGTCGCGCGGCACCGGCTATGCCACCACAGCGCCCGACGGCGCCCACCACTCCCTCGCACAGCTCTCGCTCGACGTCGGCGAGCTGGTCTACGGGCTCGGCGAGCGCTTCACCCCGTTCGTGCGCAACGGGCAGAGCGTGGACATCTGGCAGGCGGACGGCGGCACCGCCAGCGAACAGGCGTACAAGAACGTCCCGTTCCACCTCACCAACCGCGGCTACGGCGTCTTCGTCAACCACCCCGGCAAGGTGTCCTACGAGGTCGGCTCCGAGGCCGTCGGCCAGGTGCAGTTCAGCGTCGAGGGCCAGACGCTGGAGTACTACATCATCCACGGCCCCACGCCCAAGCAGATCCTCGACCGCTACACCGCGCTCACCGGCCGCCCGCCGCTGCCCCCGGCCTGGTCCTTCGGGCTGTGGCTGTCCACCTCCTTCACCACCTCCTACGACGAGGAGACCGTCCGCGGCTTCGTCCGCGGCATGGCCGAACGGGACATCCCGCTGGGCGTCTTCCACTTCGACTGCTTCTGGATGCGCGCCTACCAGTGGTGCGACTTCAGCTGGGACCCGGACGTCTTCCCCGACCCGGAGGGCATGCTGCGGCGGCTCAAGGAGAGCGACGCGGAACAGCCGCTGCGGATCTGCGTATGGATCAACCCGTACATCGCCCAGAAATCCCCGCTGTTCGACGAGGCCGCCCGGCTCGGCTACCTGGTGCGGCGGCCGGACGGCAGCGTCTGGCAGTGGGACCTGTGGCAGGCCGGCATGGGCCTGGTCGACTTCACCCACCCCGGGGCGCGCGCATGGTACGCGGACAAGCTGCGCGGGCTGCTCGGCCAGGGCGTCGACTGCTTCAAGACCGACTTCGGCGAACGGGTGCCCACCGACGTCGTCTGGCACGACGGCTCGGACCCCGAGCGGATGCACAACTACTACACCCAGCTGTACAACCGCACCGTCTTCGAGACCCTCACCGAGGAGCGCGGCGCGGGCGAGGCCGTGCTCTTCGCGCGCTCGGCGACCGCGGGCGGCCAGCAGTACCCCGTCCACTGGGGCGGCGACTGCGAGTCCACCTTCGGTGCGATGGCCGAGTCGCTGCGCGGCGGCCTCTCCCTCGGGCTGTCCGGGTTCGGCTTCTGGAGCCACGACATCGGCGGCTTCGAGGGCAGCCCCCGCCCGGAACTGTTCAAACGGTGGGTCCAGTTCGGACTGCTCTCCTCGCACAGCAGGCTGCACGGCAGCACGTCCTACCGGGTGCCGTGGAGCTACGACGAGGAAGCAGTCGCCGTCACCCGCGACTTCACCCGGCTCAAGCACCGGCTGATGCCCTACCTCTACCGCGCGGCACAGCAGGCCGCCGAAGCGGGCACCCCGGTGATGCGGGCCATGCTGCTGGAGTTCCCGGACGACCCGGCCTGCCACACCCTGGATCGGCAGTACATGCTCGGCGACGACCTGCTGGTGGCCCCCGTCTTCACCGCCGACGGCACCGTCGAGTACTACCTGCCCGACGGCGAGTGGACCCATCTGCTGTCCGGCGAACGGATGACGGGCCCCGGCTGGCGGCGCGAGCAGTACGGCTTCGACAGCCTGCCGCTGCTGGTGCGGCCCGGAGCGGTGCTGCCGTACGGCGAACGGGACGACTGTGCCGACTACGACTGGGCCCACGGGGTCACCCTGCGCGTCTACGGCCTCGCCGATGGGGCCTCGGTCACCACGCGGGTGCCCCGGCCGGGTGGTGCCGATGCGGTGTTCCGCATCCGGCGGCGCGGACGGCAACTCACCGTCGAGGCCACGGACGCCCCCGGCCCCTGGCACCTGGACACCGGTGAGGGCACGCTGCTGACGGCACCCGCCGGTACCACGACGCTCACCGCATGACTGTCAGGTCCTGCGGGCCCGGTGTTCAGCGGACCGGCTCAGGCTTCGGGGCCGTTCTCCAGTTGGTCGGCGACGGCATGGGCTATCGAGTCGGTGATCGAGTCGGGTTGCCATGCCCACTGCCCGTTGGGGTTGCACTCGAAGAAGTACCAGTCGCCGGTGGGCGTGACGGCGAAGTCGAACGCGCCGAAGGCGAGCCGGGAGATGCTGAGGTAGGCGGACACCGAGCGCGCGACCCGGTCGGGGACGGCGATAGACGTGCACTCCATCAGGGATTGCCGCTGCCGCCAGTCGAGATCGGGACTGTCGATCCGGACCGCGAACAACCGGTTGCCGACAGCCGTGAGACGTACGTCGAACGCCTTCTCCACCTTGGCTTGGAACAGGTGCGGGCAGGCGGCCACGGCGGCCGTGATCTCGTGCGGGCGCACCTCCCGTACCCACACCTGCTGCGCTTGGCCGTCCGCCTTATAGGGGGTGTTCCACAATGGCTTGTAGACCACTCCGCCGGTCTGCTGAGTGGCGAACTCCCGGGCCTGATCGGGATCGTTGGTGATCAGCGTGCCGGGAACCAAGAGGCCGCTGCGCTGGGCGGCGGCGAGCTGAGCCGGTTTGTACTCCGCCGCCCGATTGTTCCACGGGTGGTTGACGTAATGGGCTCCGGGGAGCGACGCCAGGATGCCGCCGGCGCCCCACAGGGATTGCGAGGCCGCGAACCGGCGTTCCTGCTCGCCCAGTCCGGGCGGGCCTTCGAAGGGTGAGGGGCGGCGCGTCCAGACGGAGCGCACTTCGGTGAGGTCGAGCTCGCGGCTCGGCGTGCGCAGCGTGCCGCGCTGATCGCCCGTGCGGTACGTGGCGGTGAGCGCGGCACTTGTGTGCAGGTCTGTGCCGGGGTCGAGACGGACTACCGGGACCTGGCGGTCCGCGAGAATTCGCAGTACCACGTCGGTGGTCACGTCGTGCGGGTTGGTCAGTACCAGCACCGACCCGTTCGGGCCTGTCGCCATGAGTCAGTCGTGGAGTCAGTCGTGGTCGGAGTCCGAGGAGTCGTCGGAGTCGTAGCTGTCGGCGCTGCTGGTACTCGTTTAGTTCGAGGTGCTGCTGCTGGTTCGGTGGTCGTGGAGTTCGACCGTGCGGCCGCGTTCGTCGATGACAACGGCGATCTGGGTTTCGGGGTCGATCACCGGGCTGCGGAGGGGAACCGGGTCGGTCTCGGCATACGGTGCCATGCGGGTGACGCCCCAGGGTGCACCGAGGTCTCGCGTTTCCATCGTTCAACTCCCTTGCTTCCGAGCGTCCGTTCGGAAGACTCTTCCCTTGTTGAGGGACGTTTTCAAGGCCGCGTCAGGCTGGACTGAGGCCTGCAACTGCGCTTCCTGGCAGGGGCGTTCGGGAAATGGACGACGAGGCGGGGCGCCCCCGCCGGGGCACCGGATCACCGGCCGGCCTTCACCTCGCGGGGCGCCGACTCGGATGCCTCGGACCGAGGCACCCCGACCCGCGCAGGCTGCGGCCGCACAGGCTGGGCCGCCAAGGCCCCCCGCGCAGCGATGTGGCGGCACACCCCGGCGACCAGGCGAGGCGCCGTGAACGACGCGCCGTGCACAAAGCGCATGGCCGGGCCGAACGAGGGTGCCGACAGCAGCCCCGCGAAGAACAGCCCGGGCTGCGAGGACTCGAAGTCCTGGGTCAGCCACGGCGCACCGCTGTGGCCGACCCGGCGCAGCGTCTCCCGCAGGGTGGAGTCCAGCAGCCCGAGCCGGAACAGGTCGGGCACGAATCCGGTGGCGGCCACCACATGGTCGGTCTCCAGCGTCCGCGCCGTCCCGTCCGCTGCCCGCAGCCACAGCCGCAGCCGTTTGCCGGGCCCGCCACCGACGCCGGCGACGCCCGTCATACGGTCCGCGGCCGTGATGGTGTTTCCCAGCAGCGTCGGCACGGCCGGCTCGAACCGCTCCCGCAGCCACCAGGCACCCGCCGGGCCGAGGGCGTGCCGGGCGATGTGCAGCCGTACGGGCGGCGGGAGCCGCCGCACCGCGTCGGGCCGCCGGGACCACACCCAGGTCGGCCAGCCGGTGCCCAGCGCGCTGTGCGGGTCGAGCAGCGTGCTGAGCCGGCCGCGCTCCAGCGGCTGTGGCGGCGCGTTCCAGTTGATGCGGGACGCGCGGGCCACCACGTGCGGCTCGGCGCCCGCCTCCGCCAGCAGTGTCGCGGTCTCCAGCGCCGCCTGGCCGGCGCCGACCACCGTGACGTCCTTGCCCCGGAACCGGCTCAGATCGCGGTGCTGGGTGCTGTGCGAGACCAGGTCGGCGGGGAGGCCGCGGAGTACGACGGGCCGGTGTACGAACGGCATGACGCCGATGGCCAGCGCGACGGTTCGGGCCGTGAGCTGCTCGCCGTGCGCCGTTCTGATCCGGAAGCCGGAGGGGTGCGGGGTGACGCTCGTGACGGTCGTCTCCTCGGCGGGCGGCGCCGCGTGCCGGCCGAACCAGGTGCCGTACTCGGTGAAGGTGTCCAGCGGCAGCGGACGGCCGTGCCCCACCTCGATACCCCGCTCGGCGCAGTAGGCGGTCAGCGTGTGGGCGCCGTCAGGATCGGAGAGGGCCGAGGCCCCCGGCTCGGACTTGAGGAACATGCCGCGCGGCATGTGGTCCCGCCAGGAGGCCATCGTCCGGCCGAGCACGCGCAGGCGCAGCCCGGCCGCCGCGGCGTGCGCGGCGATGGACAGTCCGTAGGGTCCGGCTCCCACCACTACGAGGTCGTACATGAATTCCTTCTCTCTGTGTGCGGTGCGGTTTCGGTGTGACGTGCGGGTGGGCTCGCCGCGCTGTGCGCGGACCGCGCGGGGTGCGCAGCGTCTGCTGCGCCGGGGCGGGGCACGGTGACCGGCCGTTCCCTGGCGGGCGTGACGCCGCGCAGCACCTTGCCGAGGCAGCGCCCCAGCCAGCCGGCGGCCATCGCGGCGAACGGCAGCGGGTCGTCGGGCGCGAACCAGGCGGGCTCCACCGGCCCGCGCGGCATTCCGGTGGCTGTCGGACCGGGCGGGCGGGGGCCCAGCAGCGCGGCGAGCAGGGCGTAGTTCTCCACGACGAAGACCCGGCCGGGAGCGCCCCTGGGCTCACCCGGGCCGTGGCCGCAGGGTGTCTCCGGTACGGCACGCCCCGTCAGATGCAGATGCTGGGCCCGGACCACGTCCAGGCCCGTGCCGTCCGTGAAGAGCCGGAACTGGGCGCCCGGCCGCGGGTTGAAGTCCACCAGGTGGGGCACGCCCGTCGCGGGGTCGAGCCGGAAGTCGAGGTCGAGGATGCCGCGGTAGTCCAGCGCGGCCGACAACCGGGCCGCCGCCGCTTCCACCGGCGGGCTGGGCAGCCAGCGGCCGACCGCCGTCAGACCCGTGTACGGCGGCCATGCGCGCTCCTTGCGCCCGGCACCGCCGGCCAGGAACCGGCCGCCCTCGGCCGCGTATCCGTGGAAGAACCAGTCGGCACCCGGCGCGTCCGGCAGCCTGCGCTGCAACAGCAGGGCGCTGCCCGCCTCTTCGGACCGGCCGAACAGCCGCACGGCCTCCGCCTCCGTGTGCACGAGCGCGGTGCTGCGCAGACCGGCCGGCAGCAGCCAGGGGCGGCTCCATTTGGCCACCACCGGCAGACCGAGCGCCGCCGCGGCACGGCCCGCCTCCCGGGCGCTGCCGGGCAGCACGGTGGCCGGGTGTGCGATCCCGGCGCGCGCGCAGACGGCGGCCAACTCGGCCTTGTCCGCGAGCCGGGCGGGCAGCGAGGGCTCGACGGCGGGCAGCAGATAGCGCCCGGTCAGCCGGGGCGCCAGCCGTGCCGCCGCGATCGCCCCCTGGTCGTCCAGCGCGAGGAGCACGGCGGGCCTGCCGATCGCGGCGGACACCTCGCACAGCGCCTGCTCCAGCTCCGCGTCGGCCGGCGAGCCGCCGCCCGCCGAGCCGTCCGGGCGGCCCGCGGCGCGCGGCAGGGTGTGCACCCGGTGCAGAAAACGGGTCCGGGGCACGGGGCCGTTCGTGGAGCCGAGCAGGGCGTGCACCTCCAGGCCCGCACGCCCCAGCGACCGCGCGGCGCCCAGGGTGCCGTGGTGGTACGGGTTCGGATCGAGGCGCAGCAGCAGTGCGGGCACGTCCGTGGCGAACGACGGCATGGGGTATGTCCTTCAGACGCGGGGCGGGTTGGCGGGGCGAGAATTCCGCTGACGGCCCATCAGAATCCCGGACCGGCCCCTGCAGCGGTCCCAGGGCGACCAGGAGGAGCCATGCGCAGCCACAGAAGCGGGCGGATCAGGGCGGTTCTGTGCGGCGGAGCCGTCACCGTCGGGCTGCTCGCCTCCTGCACGGTGCTGCCCGGCGGCCAGCCGGGCCGCGGCCCTGTGCGGGGTGAGCACCCGGCCGGCCCCCCGCCGCCGTCCGCCTCCGCGGCTGCGGCCGCGCCGTCCGCCGCCGCAGCACCCTCCGGCTCCGCCGCGCCGCCCGCCTCCGCCGCCTCCGGTTCCTCCGCCCCGGTGGCAGCCGCCGAGCCGCTGGTGGGCGCGTTCCTCGGCTCCGGCCCCGAGGGCGTGCGCCGTATCCAGGACATGGAGCGCTGGCTGGGCGGCAGGCGGCTGCGCGTCGGGCACACCTACCTGCCCGGCCGCCAGTGGTCCGAGATCGAGGGCCCGCCCCGCCTGCTGTCGCCGTGGGCGCGCTGGCGGCAGGAGAGGAGCGACCGGCTGCTGGTGCTCAACGTCCCCATGGCGGACCAGAACGAGGCCGGCAAGTCCGACGAATGGGTGCGCGCACTGCTCCGCAGGGGCGCTGCCGGACGCTTCGACACCCACTACCGCACGCTCGCCGAGCGGCTGGTGCGCCAGGGGCTCACCGACACCGTCGTCGTACTGGGCTGGGAGATGAACGGCACCACCTACACACACCGCTGCGGTCCCGACCCGGCGGTCTGGAAGGCGTACTGGCGCCGGATCGTCGCCACCATGCGCGCGGTGCCGGGCCAGCGGTTCCGCTTCGACTTCGCGCCCAGCCGCGGCCGGGACGCGGTCCCGTGGACCCGCTGCTACCCGGGTGACGACGTGGTCGACGTGCTCGGCATGGACGCCTACGACCAGCCCGCCGGCATGCCCTTCGCGGAGCAGGTGCGCGAACCGTACGGGCTCCAGGCGCACGTCGACTTCGCGGCCCGGCACCGGAAGCCGATCTCCTACCCGGAGTGGGGGCTCTTCCGCAACGGTGACAATGCCGAGTACGTCGGCCGGATGCTCGCCTGGATGGACCGGCACCGGCCGCTGTACCAGACGATCACGGACTACTGCCCACACGGCGTGTGGGGCTGCCGCCACAACCCGGCATCCTCCGCGACGTACCGGACAGCGCTGTCCGCCGCTCCGCGGCACTGGTGGGGGCGCTACTGGGGTTGGCTGCGCACGCTGGCCGGTTAGGGCTTGCCCCGCTTCGCGGGCTGGGTTGCGCCCCGAAGGGGCGCGGGGAACTGCGTGCCAAGCTGGGGGCACCCCCTGCTCGAAGAGCTTGGGGGAGTACCCGCAGGCCGCAGACAACAGGCCGGGGCACCCCCTCCCCGGAACACGCCGCGACCTCACCGGCGGCCCAGCAATTTGCGAGCCGCGGCAGCCGCGAGCTCGCGGCCCGCACTTTGCGCGGCGAACACTTCCAGCGCGGGCGCCAGCTCCCGACGGGCCAGCAGATAGCGCCGGTTGACCACGGTCTCCGGGTGCCAGCGCAGCTTGTACGGCTCGGTGCCGCGCAGCAGACTCATGGTGCCCCGGCCGGTGCCGGCCGCGAACCGGGCGTCGTGCCGCAGCAGCATGGTCGCGATGTCGACCCGCTGCGCGCGCAGCCGCGGATCGGCGCCGTACAGATAGCCGCACACCAGGTCGGGAGAGGTGAAGGCGACATCGCAGGCGGCGACCCGCCCGCCGATCCGGTACTCGGTCACCGCCGCGTCACCGCTGGCCACCAGCGCCTCGGTGGCGCGCACCAGATGCGCTCCGAAGCGGGACCGCAGATGCTCGGGCGTGACACCCCTGCCGCGCCACTGCCGCTCGTGCAGCCGCAGCATCGTGCGCACCGAGTCGGGTACCCGCTCTCCCGTCACCTCGCGTGCCTCGACCCCGAGCTCGTCGATACGGCGCAGCTTGCGGCGGGTCCGTTTGGCGCTGGCCGGTGCCAGCCTGCGCAGCAGCTCCTCCATCGGGATACCGGGCAGCTCCAGACAGACCGAGTCGGCCAGGCATCTGCTGACCCCGGGCCATGCGGCGTACAGCCGTTCGGCGGCGCCGCCGGGGCGCACCTCACGCAGATCGAGTACGGCGCTGCGGGTGGCCACATAGAGGGCGCGCGCGAGCGCCACCGCGGCCCGTGGGCAGCTGTCGTCCAGCAGCACGTCCTGGTAGTCGGAGATGGTGCCGCCGAGAGTCACCAGTGCGGGCAGCGGCCGGTGCACCAGCATCAGCGGAGCGGCGGCGACCAGCCTGCCGTTCTCCCGGACCAGGACGACGCGCAGCCTGCCGCGGCGCCCGTACGACCGCCACCACGACCACAGCCACGCGTGGCTCTGGAACGGGGTCGCCGACCGGTTGCGGCCGCGCAGCCCCTCCCAGTCGGCGGCCAGCCCGGCGAACTGCTCCTCGGCCCGGCACAGCGTCGCCGTCAGCCGGACGGGCGGCTGCCCGGAGGCGTCCCCGCGCCCGCCGCGCCACGGGGAGAGCACGGGGCCGGCCAGCCTGCGGCGGGTGGACGGCGGCAGCGAGGACGTCATCGGGCACCCTCCGGCTGCGCCTGCTGCCGGCCGGGCTCGCCGCCGCCGTCGGCCGCTGCCGTGTCGTCGCCGCCGGTGGCGGGCGCCGGCACCGGCACGGCGTCCGCGGGTCCGCGCCGTTGCGGGCGGGCCAGCAGCGCCAGCCCGCCCAGCAGCCCGCCGGCGCTCGCCCCCACCGAAACGGCGATCGGCAGCGAGGGGGAGACCGGCGCGGCCGACGGCGCCGCGCGCGAGACGACCGTCAGCCGGACACCGGTCCTCCGGGCCGACTTCGTCGCCGTGCTGGTGAGGGAGCGGGCCACGGCGTCGGCGTAGTCGGCCGCCTTGCCCGCGCGGGGCGCGCCGCCGGTGATCCGCACCATCGGCGCGTCGGGCGAGGACCCGGCACGCACCTTTGCACGCAGCGCACCGCGCGGCAGCCCGGCACCGGCCTCCGCCGCGCGGAGCACCACCGCGTCCGTGGCGATCTTCCCGTACGCCTGCGCATAGCCGAGGGCCGACGCCGCCTCGGCGTGCGCGCCGGGGGAGACCAGCACATAGCTGGTGGCCTCGTACCGCGGCTCCGCGACGGTGGCGTACACCGCCCCGCCGAGCGCGCCCAGCACCACGCACGCCGGCAGCGGCCACCAACCCGGCACCCGGCGCCGCCGCTGGGCCGTGCCCGGCGACCGTTCGACGGCGCCCGCCGAGTCGGCGGCGGCCTCTTCCGCCGCGCTCTCGAAGGCCGGTGCCGCCTTTCCCGGTGCGGCCTTGGACATGGAACTCACCTCGTCGTCAGGGAACTGTCGTGCGGGAGGGGCGACGGCACCCGGGAGGGCGCGCGCCGCCCGGTGGGAAGTGCCTGGCCTTCGGGGCGGAGGCCGAGCGCCGGACGGGCGCCGAGCGTTGCGCTGGCGCCCGTGCGGGTGCCTGTGCGGGTGCCCGTGCCGGTGTCGAGCGGCGGACTGGCGTCCGGGCCGGTGTCGAGCGCCGTGCGGGCGCCCGGGCGGATGTCGTGCCCCGGGCCGGTGTCGAGCGCTGTGGTGGCGCCTGAACGGATGCCGCGCGCCGGGCGGGAGCCGAGCGCCGTACTCGCGTCGGTGCGGGTGCCGTGCGCCGTGCGGTGGGCCGCGTCGTAGACCCGTGCCAGGCGCTCCGCGCAGTGCGCGATGTCGTAGTGGTGCACCGCCGGGGGCACCGGCAGCCGCGCCGGTTCCGTGGCCCGCGCCGCCGCCCGCAGCGCGCCGGTCAGGCCCTCGTGGGAGGCGGGGAACCGGCGGGCGCCCGGGGCCTGTTCGGGCGGCAGGTCCGCGACCGCGGGGCACGCCGCGTACAGCACAGGCAGTCCGGCGGCGAGCGCTTCGAGCGCCGCCAGCCCGAAGGACTCCTCCGCCGAGGGCGACACGAACACATCAGCGGCAGCCAGCACCCCGGGAACGTCAGGCCGCACCGGGCCGCCGGCGGACTGCTCGGCGCCGGATCCACCCGTGCACTCGCCCAGCAGCACTACGCGGTCCGCCACGCCCAGTTCCTCGGCGCGGGTGCGCAGCGCTGGGCGCTCCGGACCGTCACCGGCCAGCAGCAGCCGCGCGCCGGGCACCTCGGCGACCGCGTCGAGCAGTGCGCCGAAGCGCTTGCCCGGCACCAGTCGGCCGACCCCGGCCACCACGAAGACGTCCGGGGCGATGCCCAGTTGCCGCCGTACGGTCGCGCGTACCGAGGGGTCGAAGCGGAAGCGGGCGGCGTCGATGCCGTTGGGCACCGTGCACAGCCGTGCCGCGGGCACCCCCCAGCGCCGCAGCCGCCCGGCGACCGTGGACGAGACGGCGACGGTGGTGGTGCCGAGCCGTTCGGTGGCCAGATAGAGGGCGCGGACCGCGGGAGTGAGGGGGCGGCCCTCCAGCGTGGTGTCGCCCAGCGAGTGTTCGGTGGCCACCACGGGGCGCACGCCTGCCAGCCGGGCCGCGATCCTGCCGTACACACCGGCCCGGTACAGATGGGTGTGCACCAGGTCGTAACCGCCCGCGCGCACCAGCCGCACCAGCCGGGGCAGTGCCGGCAGATCGCGGTTGCCCGTCATGCCCAGATGGGTCACCCGGGTGCCGTCGGCGCTGATGGCCTCGGCGAGCGCGCCCGGATTGGTGAGGGTGACGACCTCGCTGTCCACGGAGTGCCGGGGCAAGTGGCGCAGCAGCAGCCGCAGTTGCTCCTCGGCGCCGCCCACGCCCAGCCCGGTGATGATGTGCAGCACCCTCATCGGCCCACACCGTCCCGGGGGGCCGTCTCGGCGGGCGCCGGTGCGGCGGGCAGCGCCCTGCGGCGCAGCGGGTGCAGCACCTTCTTCAGATACAGCCGTACGGAGGTGTCCCGGGCGTCGACATGGGCGCGCGGCAGTGCGTACATCCCGGTGAGCGGCCCCGGATCGATGGCGCACGCATAGCAGTATCCGGCAGCGCGCACTGCTGCGACGGCGCGGCTGTCGAGCCTTCCGTACGGGTAGCAGAACCCGGCAGGTGCCGTCCCGGTCAGCTCCGCCAGCACGCTGCGGCTGTCCGCCGTCTCCCGCTCCAGGGTGGCGTCGTCCGCCGTGGTCAGATCGGTGTGGGCCAACCCGTGCGAGCCGATCTCGATCCCGGCGGCGGCGACGGACCGCAGGCCGGCCGCGTCCAGCAGGGGCTTGCGCGGGCCGAGTTCGTCCCAGCCGTTGTCGCCCCCCAGCCGCCCCGGCAGGACGAAGGCGGTCGCCGAGCACTCGTACCGGGTCAGCAGCGGCAGGGCGGCGGACAGGAAGTCGGCGTAGCCGTCGTCGAAGGTGAGCCCAACCAGCCCGCCGCCGCGCCCGGCTGCACGGGCCCGCAGCAGCTGCCCGACACCCACCCCCCTCAGTCCCCGGTCGCGCAGCCAGCGCAACTGGCGTTCGAGCCGGGCGGGCGAGACGGTGATGCGGTACGGGTCCTCGGCGCACTCGGCGACCGAGTGGTACATCAGCAGCCAGGGGGCTCGGTCACGGGTCTCAGCGGGCATACGGAATCCTCCGGTTGACGGCGGCGAACAGGTGCGACAGCTCCGGCGCTCCCACCAGCAGCCCGACGGCCAGGAAGGCGGCCGGCACGACGGCGCCGCCCACGGCAGCCCCCGCCAGCGGAGCGGAGCAGAGCGCGGCGGCGGCCCAGCCCACTGCGGCGGCTGCCCCCGCTGCCACGAGCAGCCGCAGCAGACCGGCCGCCACCCGCGCCACGTCGATGGCCAGCACCCGGGCGCCGAGCCCGTGCAGCAGCAGCGCAGCGGTGGTCGTGATGCCCAGCGCGTTGGCCGCCGCGATGCCCAGGACGCCCCAGCTGCCGGCCGCCGGCACGCCCGCGCTAACCGTCACGGCGAGCCCGGCGGCCATCGCGGCGGCGGGATACCAGGGCGGACGGTCGCCGCTGCGGCTGCCGGAGAAGAAGGGGCGCACCAGAGCGCCGACCATGCTGTGGCCCAGCAGTCCGCAGCTGTAGACCCGCATCACCGCGGCGGTCGCTGCGGTGTCCCGCGCGTCGAAGGCACCGCGCTCGAAGAGCAGTCCGACGATCTGCGGCGCGCAGGCCACCACGTACGCGGCGCCCAGCAGCACCACGGTTCCGGCCAGGGCCAGATCGCGCTCCACCCGACGGCGGGCCGCCGCCGCGTCCCCGTCGGCCATGGCGCGCGCCACGACGGGGAACGTGACGGTGCACACCATCAGCGAGAGCACCATGGGAAGTTGGGCCACCTTCTGCGCGTAGTTGAGGTGCGAGATGGCGCCTTCGGGCAGCGAGGAGGCCACATAGCGTTCGAAGAAGACCTGCGCCTGCCGGCTCACGGTGAACGTGGCGACCGGTGCCAGCACCCCGGCACCGACGAGCGCGCCGACCCGGCCGTGCTCCCGCACCGCGCGTGCCGCCCGCACCGAACGAGCCGCTCGGCGGGTCCAGGCCCGCACGGCGCCCCTTTGTTCGTCGGGCAGTCTGCTCAGGAACGCGGGCAGCTGGACGAGCACCATCAGTGCCCCTCCCACGGCGACCCCCAGCGCCGCCGCCCGGATGCCCCACAGGCCGTGCCCGGCGTACATCACGGCGATGACGCCCGCGTTGTAGGCCAGGTAGATCGCGGCGGGCGCCACGAAGTGCCGGTGCGCCCGCAGCGCCGCGCTGAAGTACCCGGCCAGGCCGAAGGTGAGCACCGTCAGCGCTGTCAGCCGCAGACAGTCCACCGCGGTGCCGGTGGCGGGCAGGCCGGGCGCCAGCAGCCGCACGGCGTAGGGCGCGGCCAGCATCAACAGCCCGGCGGCGCACGCCAGCAGCAGTGAGAGCCGGGTCAGGGTGGCCGCCACCAGAGCGCGCACCGGGTCGGCCGGGCCTGCTGCCGCCCCCTCGTCCTCCCCGCGTGCGCGGGCGGCCCGGCGGGAGAGGGCGAGGCTGAAGGCGGGCACGAGGACCAGCGCCATGGCGTCCTCGATCAGCAGGGTGGCGGCGAGTTCGGGCACGGTCCAGGCGACGAGGAACGCGTCGGTGTCGGCGTTCGCGCCGAACAGCTGCGCGATGGCCTGGTCCCGCAGCAGTCCGCACAGCGACCCGGCGGCAGTGAGCCCCGCGGTCACCGCCGCGGCCCGCACCAGGAACCGCCCGAGCCCCGGCGCCTCCGCGGTGCTGCTCGCCACGGGTTCGTCGAGCGGAGGCCGTGCCTTGGGGGAGGGAATGGCGCGCGGACCGGTCATGGCGCGGAGCTCCGTTCCGCGCCGAGCCCTGGCACCGGCTCCGGGGCGTGCCCCGCGACGGGCCCTGGCTTCGGCTCGGGGCCGTGCTCTGTGGCGGGCTCTGCCTTCGGTTCCGCCGCCGGGGACAGCGCCCACCAAGTGGCCAGGCCCAGCACCAGGGCTGTGAGCACCGTCGAGGGGCCGCCGATGTCCGCGTAGCAGAAGTCCACGCACTGCCACACCAGAAGCCCGGCGGCCACCGTGCCGCAGTCGGCGGCGCGGCAGGCGCCGCTGCCGTGCCGGGCGCGGCCCAGCCGCCGCACACCGCACACCAGCAGTGCGCCCCAGGAGCCCAGGAGCGCCACCGTGCCCACCAGGCCCTGTTCGCTGAGCACCAGGAGATACATGTTGTGCGGGGAGAGCAGCGGCTCGCGCTGGAAGGGGGTTCCGGCCCCCGCCGTGTCACTGCCTGAGGAGAGCTCCAACGCGGCGTGGCTGTCGCGGTGTTCGGGGAACCCCTTGGGGCCGACGCCGGTGACCGGCGCCTGCCGCCAGATGCCCGTGGCCGCGCTCCACAGGGTGTATCTGTCGGTCACCGAGCTGTCCGGCGCGTCGGACACCTCGGTGATGCTCTGGAACCGCTGGGCCAACTCCTGGGTGGCGACCCCCAAGCCGCCCACCAGCACCACGCCGGCGGCCACCACGGCGGCCAGCACACCCACCGTCGTACGCGCCCCGCGCAGCGCAAGCAGCAGCAGACACGCCAGGCCGGTCGCGATCCACGCTCCCCGGCTGTAGGAGAGGGCGAGCGGGACCACGAGCACGGCGGCGCAGCCCAGCGCGCAGGGGCGCAGCCACCGGGGGGCACGCGCCGGCGGGTTGAGCCCGCACGCCAGCGCCGTCACCAGCCCGTACGAGACGGCGGTGGCCATGCCCATCACGTCCAGCGCGCCGAAAGTGCCCACCGCGCGGATGTTCTCTCCCTGGTAGGAGGCACCGGTGGAGGTGAGGGCCTGTACGACGCCGACCGTGCCCTCGACCAGTGCCAGCAGCACCACCGCCGCGCACACCAGCCGGGCGTCCCGCGCGTCCCGCAGCGACAGCAGCACCGCACCCGGCACCAGGACGAAGAGCTGGAGGTAGCGCACGAGCCCTGGCAGGCTCGCCTCCGGGTCGGCCGAGGCGATGGTCGTCAGCGCGAACGCGGCGGCGGGGGCGCCCAGCACCAGCGCCGCGAGCGGCGTCAGCACCGGGGGCGCGGCGCGGCCTGCCGTACGCCGGGCAGTCCGGTCCCGCAGCAGCCTGAGCGCGCACCACATCACCAGTACGCCCGAGCACATGTCGGCGAGGGTCACGCCGTTGTGCCCGCCGGGAGCCGTGCGGTTCGCCGGGGCGCACAGCAGCAGCACCGTCGCCACGACCGGCACTGCCGGGCCGGTCGGTCCGCCCGGTCCCAGCCATCCGCTCCACGCCAACCGGTGGACCGGCACCTGCGGGCCGGTCCGTGCCGGCGGCGCCGCGCTGCCTGCCGCCACGCTCACCGGCCCTCCAGCCGGAAGAAGGAGGTTGCCGTGCGGCAGATGATGCACACGTCCTGCCACAGCGACCACGTCTCGATGTAGTGGTTGTCGAACCGCGCCCGGTCGGCGATGGAGGTGTCACCGCGCAGCCCGTGGATCTGCGCCAACCCGGTGAGACCGACCGGGGCGCGGTGCCGCTGCGCGTAGCCGGGATGCACTCTGCTGAACTGCTGCACGAAGTAGGGGCGTTCCGGGCGCGGCCCCACCAGGCTCATATCGCCCCGGAGCACGTTCCACAGCTGCGGCAGTTCGTCCAGCGAGGTACGGCGCAGCAGTCGGCCGACGCCACTGGTGCGCGTGTCGCCCGCGACGGTCCACCGGGTCGCCGCCTCGTGCGCGTCGGTCGGCCGCACGGTACGGAACTTCAGCAGGGTGAAAGGGCGCCCGTCCTGGCCGATGCGCTCCTGCCGGAAGAGCACGTCAGGGCCGTCGAGCACCCGTACCGCCAGGGCGCAGCCGGCCAGCACCGGCGCCGCCAGCAGCAGCGCCGGGGCGGCCAGCGCGAGGTCGAGCAGCCGTTTGCCGAGGCCGGTGCGCGGCGGTGGGCACTCCAGTACCAGCCGGTGGCAGGAGAACCCCCACATATGGGTCTCGCCGTACCCCCTGCCGCCCGGTGCGGCGTGTCCCCCGTGTGCGCCCGACGCACAGCCGGGCCGCACCAGCCAGCCGGTCACGCCTCGCTCGCCCAGCAGTGAGGCCAGCGCCGCGGTGTGCGGATCGTCCCAGGGGAACTGCACGAAGACCACGTCCCGCACCGCGCCGCCGGCCACCTCCCGCGCCGCCTCCTCCACTCCGACCAGGGGCAGCTCCGGCAGGACGACGGCCCCGCACGCGCCTTCGCGGTGGGTGTCGGGCGCGTCACCTGTTCGGGAGGTGACGTCCGCCGGGGAAGCGCCGCCTCTGCGGGGACCGTCGGCCGCCCCGGTCCCGCGCATCTCCACCAGCGCCACGGGCCGCAGTCCGTACCGGGGCCGTTCCGCGAGGGCGGCAGCCACCGCTCGCGCTGTTTCGCCCCGTCCCACGACGAGCGCGACGCGCGGTCTGCGGCGACCACAGCGGCGGCGCACCCCGTACAGCAGCGCGCGCGCTGCGCACACCAGGACGGCGTTCACCGCGATACCCGCGAGGAGGGCGACGAGGCTCAGGGTCCCGGTGCGTCCGCACGCCGCGAGCACCGTGACACCGACGCACCAGGCGATGGCCACGCGCCTGCTGAGCGGCGGGAGTTCGGGCAGCGCCTGCGGGTCGAGCCCCGGCCGGTAGAGGCCGGCCCGCGCGCACAGCGCGGGCAGGCTCGTACAGACCGGGGCCAGCAGCAGTGCTGCCGCCTCCGGACCCGCACAGCTCAGCACGGTGCCCGCGGTGGCCGCCACGTCGGCGGCGGCGAGCGACAGGGCCGCCCCGCGCCGCCGCCGGGCTGCGGCGTACCGGGGCTGCGGCGCCGCAACCTGTCCGCGGGCCGACGGCACGGGACGCTTCTTCGGCGCCTGCTTGCCGCTCTCGGCCTGGTGTCCGGCGTATCCGGCAGGCTCCCCCGGCTCGCTGCCGGCTTCGGAGCCCGGACGGGGTACGACGGGCGCCGTGCGGGCCGGCCGCTCCGCAGCCTGGTACGCCGGGGCGATCGCACCGTCGCTCTGCGCGCCCTGGACGCTGTCGGCGCTGTCCGTCGTCATCGGGACCCCGCCCGTTCCACGACGGGCACGTCGGCCGTCGCGCCTCGTTGCCGCAACACCTCCCGGTACAGCTCCAGTACGGCGGCCGCCGTACCCCGCACGTCGAAGCGGGCCCGTACATGTCGTTGGACAGCCCGACCCAGCTCGGTGCGCAGCCCGGGATCGAGCGCGAGCCGTACCAGGGCGACCGCGAGCGCGTCCGGGTCGGCCGGCGGTACCAGACAGGGGAGCTCCTGACCGGGAGGCAGCAGCTCGCGGGACCCGGCCACATCGCTGACCACCACCGGGCGACCGCACGCCATCGCCTCCAGCGGGGTCAGTGCCATGCCCTCCCACAGGGAGGGCAGCACCACCAGGTCCGCGGCGGCGTACCAGTCACGCACCTCGTCACTGGCGCCCGCGAAGACCACCCCCGGCGGGGCGGCGCGGCGCAGCTGTTCCCGGTCAGGGCCGTCGCCGACCAGCACCAGGCGGGCGTTTGGGACCTGGGCCGCCACCCGCGGCCAGGCGGCCAACAGCGTGCGCTGCCCTTTCTGTTCGCACAGCCGCCCGACGCACACCACCAGCACTGCCGAGGGCGGCAGGTCCCGCAGCACCGACGGCGGAGCGTTCCGCACCCCGGACGGCGAGAGGTCGGCGAGCGTGAACCGAGTGGGGGAGAGGCTCCCGGCCTGCCGGGTGCCGGGGGCGGGGAAGCGCGCGGTGTCGACGCCGTTGTGCACCACCGCCCACCCGGCTCGCACCCCGGCCGCCGCTCCGGCATCCCGCTCGGCCTCGCTCACACACAGCACCCGGTCCGCCCACCGGGCCGCGTACCGCTCCCAGGCGCGGGCCAGCCGCGCGGTGTGCCCCGTGGCCGCCTCGAAGGACCAGGCGTGCGGCTGGTAGACGGTGGGCAGCCGCCCGCGCAGCGCCAGCCGCGCGGCGAGCCCGGCCTTGGCGCTGTGTGCGTGCACCAGGTCGGGGCGTACTGCACGAAGCACGCGCTGTACGCCGTACACCTCTGCTGCCACGCACGCTCCGGGCTCGCGGACAGCCGACCAGAGCGCGGTCCTGGCGCCCGCTGCCGCCGCCAGGTGCGGCAGCGGGCCGCGCCCGGGGCACGCCACGACGACATCCAGCCCCGCGTCTGCCTGAGCCCTGGCGAGATCGGTGACCACGCGGGCCACGCCGCCGTCGACGGGCTGCGCGAGGTGCAGCACGGTCCGCAGTGCCCCTGGTTCGCTGTCGCGTCGTGCTGTGCGCTGCGCCGGAAATTCAGGCATGGACGACTCCGCCTCCCGAGATGAAGCAGAGTGACCTTGACAAAATCCGACTGTCGAACCCGAGCGGCGCGCCGGTTATCTTCCGGTTTTCACCAGTCGGTCCCACGGGTGGGGGTGCGCCCGAGGGGGCCGGGCCCCCACGGCGCCAGCTGCGTACGCTCCTCCTCGCCCCCGCTACCCGCCCCTGCGCCCGAACCGCAGCGCCCGGGCCAGCACGTCCAGCGCCTCGTCGGCCCAGCCGATGGTGTGCAGGCCCGAGGTCACGTTGTTCGGCGGCCGGTTGATGAGCGTGTCGCGGCGTACCAGCCGGGTGAAGTCCACCCGCGGGTCGGTGCGCGGACGGCTCCCGTACGGCGTACGGAACTCCACCCCGGCCCGCCGCATCACCTCGATCAGCTCCTGGGCGAGGATGCCGTAGGCGACCGTCGTCGGATGGACGCCGTCCAGCGAGAAGAGGCCCCCGTCGCTGCGCCGGTCGCCGTCGCTCAGCAGGAACCGCGAGTTGGGCACCGGGTCGAGCGAGGCCAGCTCACGGGGGAGCGGATACGGCGTCCACCAGTCGGGCCGCGCCCGCTCGTCCTCGTAGTAGCGGCGGCAGGCCAGCCGGTCCAGCAGGCCGGCGGTGTCCAGCAGATACCAGTCACGGCCTGCGCGCCGCGCCGCCCGCACGGCCTCGGCCATGGCGTCGTTGTACTGGTCGATCGCCGCGTCGATCGCGCGGGCCTGCTCGCCGGTCAGATGCGGGTCGCGGTCCGCGTCGAAGGCGCTGTCGGCGATCCAGGGCCGTGTGTAGTACGGGAAGTAGCGCGACCCCGGCTCCAGCTTGCCGTGCACCCCGCGGGCGATGGGGGCGATGGTGACGTGCGGGACGGTGCACCAGATGACGTGCCGGGCCCTGATCCGTCCCACCGCGTCGGCCAGTTGCCCCAGTTCGGCCGCGAAGTGCTCGGGCCGCCACACCGTGAACCTGGCCTTCTCATGCAGATCGTCGTATCCCTCCTCGCTCCAGACGACCTTGAGCTCGATGACGGAGGAGAGCGCGTTGTTGGCGCCCAGGAAGACGATCAGCGTCTCGATGCCGTGCTCCGGGTCCGCCTCCCGCTCGCCGTCCGCGGTGGCCTCGCCGTGCTCCCTGCCACCGGTCTGCTCGCCCAGCGCCGCTGCCGCGCCCACCTGGCTGAGCGCGCCGGAGGCCGGGGGCCGGGTGGGAAGGGTGCGCAGTGCGGCGCGCTCGCCGGGGTTCTCGACCACCTGGAGGGCCAGGTTGTCGCTCGGAGCGTCGATCATCCGGCGGCACACGTCGGCCGACTTGTCCAGCGCGTCCCGCAGGTCCCAGCTGAAGACGGCCAGATTGTGGTTGATGGCGGTGTTGGTCACCGGGGTGCAGCCGCCGCCGCGTTCCCAGTAGTCCTCCACCTTGTCCATGAAGCGGCGGGCCCGGAAGAGCGCCGCCGGTGTGTCCCACCAGTCGAGCGTCGGCCCGCAGTGGTCCTCGAGGTCGCGGAGCAGCATCTCCAGATTGAGCGGGAGCCCGCCGCAGCCGTCGAAGGAGGGGTGGCGGAAGTGCTCGGCCCAGCCCAGCTCGTGCGCGATGATCGCCGGGTACGACAGCTGGGTCTGGAAGGCCGCACAGCTCTGGAAGCCCTGGGTGAGGGAGTCCCCGATGGCCACCAGCCGATTGCGGGGCTCACCGCGCCAGGAGGTGGGGACGGGTATGCCGAGCGTGGGGTCGGTGTAGGGCGCCCCCGGCCCGGCCCGGCCGGCGGAGGCATGTGGTGCTGGTGCGGGGGAGGGTTCCGGTGCCGTCATGTCAGCCCCGATCCGCCGCTGCCGGGGCTGCCGGTCGGGCAGCGCACTCCGGTGCGGCTGTGTCCGGTGAGTACGGTGTCTCTCCAGCACAGCGCGGAGGCGGGCGGCAGGCCAGAGGCTGGACGGTGAACAGCGCGCCATCTACGTACCGTCTACGCCAACTGATCTGTTGTGGTGGGACGTTGAGCAGGCCGGCCGAACGCGGGTGCTCGGCCGGGAGCGGGCGGTGCCGGACGGGGGCCGGGCGGAGTCACCGTGGCGCGGACTTGCAACAGGAGTCACAATGACACGACGGAACACCAACAGACACTCCGTCAACTCCCTTCCATGGGGCTCGAGTCTGCGGGATCATCGCTCGCGGCAGTCAGGACTAGACCACTACCGCGCATCCCGCGAGTGGGCCTTACACGGGGATTGGGTTAACCGCATGACCGAGATCCAGGACAAGCCGGATACCAGCGATCGCACCGAGGCCCGGCTGGCCGTCGCCGTCCACGTCGAGGCCGAACTCCTCCGCCTCGGGCTCCAGGCAATGCTGCCCGGCCTGGCGACCGTCGAGCGCGCCGAACAGTTCACGCACCCCGCGGCCCTGGAGCGGGCGTTGGCCGACAACGGGTTCCATGTGCTCATCCTGTCCAGCGCCAACAGCGCCGCGGGCTCGCCGAGCCGGCTGCGGCACACCCAGCCGGGGCTGCGTACCCTCGTCCTGCTCGATCCCGCCGACGCCGAGTCCGACGCGGCGCTCGCCCGGCTGCCGGCCGACGGCTATCTGCTGCGCGAGGAGCTGACCGCGGCGGCCCTGGACCGGGCGCTGCGGCAGCTCGCCGCCGACGAGATGCCGATGCCGCTGCGGCTGGGCCGGCAACTGCTCAGCCACGCCGGCGAGTCCGCGCACGTGCTCCCGGCCCGCACGGTGCGGCTGACGGCGCGCGAGCACGAAGTGCTCGCCCATCTGGTGGCCGGGCTCAGCAACAAGCAGATCGCCCGCCATCTGCGGATCTCCGAGCACGGCGTCAAACGGCTGGTGAGCAGCGTGCTGCTGAAGCTCGGGGTCGCCAACCGGACCGCTGCGGTGGTGGCCGCGATCAAGCTGGGCCTCATCGACTGAAACCGGCACGCCAGTGGGCGGATGACGGCGGAGCGGAACCGGATACCCGTGGCCGGGCAGGCCGAACGGCCGACCCTGCCCGGCCGTTCGGCATGTCCATGCCCTGATCACCAGGGCTACCCGATCGGCTAGCCCGGTCCTTCCAGCTCAGTCCGGGCGGACATCCGAGGCTGTCGGCGGCCCCGGGCCCGGAGCAGGATGAGCCCGCGGCTGAGCCGAACGCCCTGGTTACGGCCGTCGAATGACCGCCGGACTCCCGCCGTCTGCGGCGCTCTCCGTTGCGGCGGACCGAAGGTCGCCCCCGTCGAGAGGACTGCCCGGATGAGCTGGAGGCACCAGGACGCCGCAACCCTCGCGGACGCCGCCGTGAGCAGTGTGGCCCTCGTCGCCGATCCGTTCGCGCAGTCCGCCGCCCCCGGCTTCTGGGTCTGGTCCCGCGACGCACACCGGGCGGTCACCGACGCCGTGCTGGCCCTGCCCGACGACAGCATCCGCACGCTGGCCGAGACCGTCGGCAAGGACCCCGCCGACATCACGGCCTGCCGTCGGCTGACGGCGCTGCTGGACGACCGGCTCACCCGCGCCGCCGGCGAGCCGGGGACCGAGCGTCTCGCGGCCCTCGTCTGGGAGGCCGAGACCCGCTCCCGGCTCCGGATGCAGACCGGCACCGAGCGGCCCGCCGGGCTCGGCACCCCGGCAGCGGAGGAGATCCTTCGCACCTCGCGGCCCCCTGCAAAGCCGAAGGGGCCGGTGGACGCGGCGCTGGTGATCCCGTTCCGGGAGCGCGGCGAGGAGGGGGACCGCACCCGCAACCTGGCCGCGGTGCTGCACGCGCTCAACGACCAGAGCCATCCGCGGGACCGCTACCGCGTCGTCGTGGTGGAGGCCGACTCCCGGCCGCGCTGGGAGAGTGTGTACGCGCCCTGGTGCGACACCTATCTGTTCGCGGAGAACGATGGCCCGTTCAACTACTCGTGGACCATCAACGCGGGCGTGGTGCACGGCGCCCGGCCCGCCGAGCTGATCTGCGTACTGGAAGCCGACATCCTGGTCGACCGGGGTTTCGTGGAGCGCGCAGTCGAACGGTTCCGGGTGCCGGGCACCCAGGCACACTGGCCGTTCGAGGACATGCTGTACCTGGACGCGGCCTCCAGCCACCAGGCCGTCACCGAACGCTGCCTCGAAGGGCGCTCGGCCGTGGACAGGGACGCGCTGCGCGGGGTCTTCCTGCGCCGCACCCCGGGGGCCTGCGTATGGCTGCGGGAGAGCCTCTTCAGCCGGATCGGCGGCTACGACGAACGGTTCACCGCCGGCTGGGGCGGCGCCGACAACGACTTCACCTGGCGGGCCGATCTGCACGGCGGCCTCGACCGGTACCGCGACCGCATGGTGCACCTGCACCATCCGCGCGCCACCGACTGGTACGACGCCGAAGGCGCGGGGGCCGGAGCCTACGAGACGTTCCCCTGGTGCACCTGGCCGCCCGACTCGGAGATCGGCGACCTCGCCAAGTTCGCGCAGTCCCCCTCCCAGCACTCCCAGCCGCCCCAGCAGCCGCGTTGAGCGCGAAAACCCTCGAGAAACAGGGGAAGACACCCATGGAACCTGTGGTCGGCATCGGCCCGGTCTCACGCTGTACCGTCGACGCGGCCCTCGCCGTCGCCCGGCGCACCCGCACTCCGCTCATGCTCATCCCCAGCCGCCGCCAGGTGGACGCCGCCGAGTTCGGCGGCGGCTATCTGGGCTGGACCACCCAGGAGTTCGCCGACTACGTCGCCGAGCGCGACCCGGACGGGCTGACGCTGCTGTGCCGGGACCACGGCGGCCCCTGGATGCACACCGCCGAGGCCGGCGTCACCGAGCCCACCGAGGCGCTGGACTCGTGCATGCGCTCCTTCACCGCCGACCTCGACGCCGGGTTCGGGCTGCTGCACATCGACACCTCCGAGGGCCGCCCCGGAACCGGGCCCGTACCCGCGCAGACCGCGGCCACCCGGCTGGTGGAGCTGTACGCGCGCTGCCACGCCGAGGCCACAGCGCGCGGTGCCGAGGTCGCCTACGAGATCGGCTTCGAACCGCAGGACGTGTCCACCAACGATCCCGACGAGTTCAAGGCCGCCCTCCGGCTGGTGCTCGAAGGCATCGACGCGGCCGGCGCGCCCCGTCCGCGCTACGTCGTGGCACAGACCGGCACCAAGGTCGCCGAGCTGCGCAACGTCGGCCGCTTCCACGAGCCGCACGCGCGCGACGAGACGCTGCGCCAGGTCTCCACCCTGGCCGCCACCTGCCACCAGGAAGGTGTCCTGCTCAAGGCGCACAACTGCGACTACCTCACCACCGAGGAGACGGCGCTGCTGCTGCGGGCCGGTGTGGACGCGTTCAACGTCGCACCGGAGTACGGGGTGGCCGAGACCCGCGCCCTGCTGCGTGTCCTGGACGAGATGGCGCTGACCGAGGCCAAGGAGGACTTCCTGCGGCTCGCCTACGACAGCGGCAAGTGGCGCAAGTGGATGCTGGACCCGACCACCGCAACCGACGTCGAACGCGCCGTCATCGCCGGGCACTACGTCTTCCGCACAGACGAGGGGCTGCGCATCCGGGAGGAGGCCGCACTCGCCCTCGCCACCCGGGGCAGACCGCCGCTGGACGCGATCCTCCAGGAGGCGGTCGCCGAACGCATCGAGTCCGCGCTGCGGGCCGTGACGCAGGCCGCCGGGCACACCGCGCAGCCGGCGGATGCACCGGCCGCCGCGCTGACCGCCGAGGCGGTACGGTGAGCGCGCCCGTGACCGACGTATACGCACCCGGCACGCTCCAGGAAGCGGTGGACCGCATCCTGCGCGTCCCCGACGAGCACCGTACGTTCGCCAAGGACGCCGCCTTCGCCGAACAGACCTGGGCCATCGGCCCCGCGCTGCTCGAAGCCCTCCTCGACCACGGGCTGCCGCACCGGGGCGAGGGGGAGCAGCGCCGCTTCGAACGCACGGACCTGCACAACATCAGCACCTATCTGAACCTGCCCTCGCCCTACTTCCAGGCCCTCACCCGCAAGGCCCGGTCCATGGACGAGGTGGCCCGCAAGGGCGAGCAGCACCTCCACGCGCTTGAGCTGCGTGCCGACTGCGCCGAGCCGGGCCACACCGGTGAGTGCACGTTCGCAACCATCCCCGGGCTGAACCGGCACAGCGAGCCCGGGAGCCTGCGGGAGACCGCACCCGGCGTCTTCTCCGTACGGGCCCAACTGCCCTCCAACAGCCTGGTGTTCGACGAGGACCGCTCCGACCTGCTGTCCCTGGTCGCCGACTGGGAGCTGTACGTACTGCCCGACGGCGTGATCGAGGACGAGGGCTTCTCCCGCGAGACCCGGCTGGCCAACTGCCTCATCCCCACCCGGCTGCTGCTGCGGGAGGCCGAGCGGCGTGGCATCAGGGCACGGCACGGGGCCGGGCTGCTGGTCGCTCCGCCGTACACCACCCTGCACCACTGGGTGGAGTTCGAGCTGGACGGCGACTGGGTACCGGCAGATCCGGTGCTGCTGACCGCGTTCTCGCGCTGGGGCATGACCGACCCCGCCGACTGGCCGTACAACCGCTCGGTCGCCGGCATCGTCTGGCACCTGCTGACCTGGCCGCCCGAGGTGTTCTTCCCCGTCGTCCGCGACCGCGGCGTCCAGGCCCCGGTACACATCGCCTCGCGCTAGCCCCCGAACTCCCCGCCGCCACCCCGAGCACCACTCCCTCATGGAAGGACCGCACATGGGCAGCCCCGCGACCGAAGCCGGCTTCACCGCCATCAGCGAGCCCGAGGGCGACACCGGCGCCCACGAGGCTCGTCCGGCCCGCGAAGTGGCCCCCGGCGTACGGGTCATCGAGTTCGCCGACACCAAGAAGGTCGTCAAGCTGTGGGGCCAGGAGCGCTGGCTGCACGAGGAGGAGCCGGACGGCCCGTACGGCTTCAAGTTCATCCGCATCAAGGCGGGCCACCGCACCTCCCTCCAGTACCACGAGCACAAGCGGGAGAGCTACTTCATCCTGGAGGGCGAAGCGGTGATGCACTACCGCGCGTCCCGCGACGGTGAGACGCTCCAACTCCCGATGCCCGCCGGGACGCTGGCGCACGTGGACCCCGGGGCCGTGCACCGGGTGGAGGGCGTCACCGACATCGTGCTGGTGGAGGTCTCCACCTACGACGACGGCTCTGACAACGTCCGCCTGGAGGACGACTACGGGCGTGGAGACGGCCGAGTCGAAGCGGAACACGCCGAGCACCCCGGGCAGCACCCCGGGCGCGGCGAGCGCTGATGGGCGGCTCCGGCGATTTCCGCGTTCCCAAGTACCGCTACCCCGCCCAGTTCGAGGGCGGGGAGCGGGAGCTGCTGGGCCGCATCGAGGAGCTGCTGCTGCGCGGCGGCTATGTGCTGGGCGAGGAGGTCGCCGAGTTCGAGGAGCGGCTGGCCGGCTATCTGGGCGCTGCCCACACCATCGGCGTCAACTCCGGTACGGACGCGCTGATCCTCGCCCTCGACGCGCTCGGCATCGGCCCGGGCGACGAGGTCGTCACCGTCGCCAACTCCTTCCACGCCACCGCGCAGGCCGTCGCCCGGCGCGGCGCCACGCCCGTCTATGTGGACTGCCGCGACGACGACTTCCTGATGGACCTCGACCAGCTCCAGGACGCGTTCACCGAGCGCACCCGCGCCGTCATCCTCGTCCACATGTTCGGCAAGGCGGCGGACGTGCCCCGCGCCCGGCGCCTGGCAGCCGACGCCGGAGTCACCCTGCTGGAGGACTGCGCCCAGGCCATCGGCGCCCGCAGCCACGGCGTACGCGTCGGCACCGCAACCGCCGCCGGCTGCTGGAGCTTCGCGCCGTCGAAGAACCTGGCGGCCGCCGGGGACGCCGGGGCGATCAGCGTCCAGGACGGCGAGCTGGCCGAACGACTGCGGCTGCTGCGGCACTTCGGCCAGCCGCGGCAGAACCAGCACGAGATCCTGGGCTACAACTCCCGCCTCGACACCCTCCAGGCCCTCGTCCTGCTGCACAAGCTCGACCGGCTGGACGCCTGGAACGCCCGGCGCGCCGAGGCGGCCGCCACCTACCGCGAGCGGCTGGCCGGACTGCCGCTCCGCTTCCAGCAGCCCGGCGAGGACGGCGAGCACGTCTACCACCTCTTCCAGGTCCGCACCGAGACCGAACAGGCCCGCGACGGGCTGCTGAAGCACCTGACCGCCTCCGGCGTCGACGCCGTCGTCCGCTACCCCGTGCCGCTGCCGCACCAGCCCGCGCTCGCCGGGCCCGCCGCGCTGCGCCACCCCTGCCCGGTCGCGGAGGAGCTGTCCAGGCAGACCCTCTGCCTGCCCATACGGCCCGATCTGGACGCCCAGGAGATCGGCCACGTGTGCGACGCGGTCACCGGCTACTTCACCGGCTGAGGGAGAGACCGAACAGATGGAGACCCGCGTCCGCACGGCCGCCGGCGACGCCGAGTTCGAGGGCTACCTCGCCCAGACCCGGTACGCCTTCGGCAAGGTCCCCTACGACCACGCCACCCTGCGCGCCCACGGCGTCACCGCGGTGGCCGTCCGCGGAGCCGAGGTGCTGGGCGGCGGGCTCTTCCTGCCATTCGCCCAGCACTTCGGCTCTCGCCCCGTCCCCTCCGGCGGCGTGGCCTGGCTCGCCGTCGCACCCTGGGAACGCGGCGCGGGGCTCGCCCGCCGGCTCACCGAGGAGGGCACCGACCGGCTGCGCCACGAGCACGGCGCGGTGCTCGCCTGCGCCTGGACCCCGGCGCCCGGCATGTACCGGCGCTGGGGCTGGGAGGCCGCCGCCGTCGCCTCCGGCTACACGCTCGATCCCGCCCAACTCCCGTCCCCGGCACCAGGCCTCGCAACGGTCCTGCCGGACGAGGCCGCCTGCGCCCGGCTGCGGCAGCGGCTCGCCCCCGGCTGGAACGGGCCGCTGCACAGGCCCGCCTGGTGGCACGGCTGGAAACAGCGCGTCACCGAGGGTGCGTTGACGCTCGGCGTCACCCGCGAGGAGGCCACCGACAGGGCAGGCGCGGGAGCGGGCGCGGCAGACCTGGCCGGATACGCGACCGTCACCGTCGAACCGCACCAGCCCTGGGGCGTCGCCGCTGTCGTCCACGACTTCTGGCACGACGGGCTGGAAGCGCTGCCCGCGCTGCTCGCCGCCGTCAGCGCCCGCTCGCCCCAGGTACGCGAGATCCGCTTCCGCCGCTCCGTGCTGCCCCGCCCCAGCGCCCTGCAGTGGGCGCTGGACCAGTACGCGGTACGCGAGGACGGCTGGTACCCGTGGGTGCTGCGGCTGCTCGACGTACGCCGCGCACTGGAGGCCCGCGGCTGGGACCCGCAGCCGCGCGGCGGCGTCGGGCTGGAGGTCGTCTCCCCCCAGGGCAAGAGCGCCCCCTACGCGCTCACTTTCGAGGAGGGCCTGCTGCACGCCCAGCGCGGCAGCCACCCCTCGGCCCGCACCGTGCGGCTGCCCTCGGCGACGCTGGCCGCCTGGTACGCGGGCGGGCTGCCGCTGCGACAGGCGGCGCGGCTGGGCATGGCCGAGGGCGACGCACGCGACCTCGCCCTGCTGGACGCGCTGGCCGCAGGACCCGCGCCCTGGCTGCCCGAGAGCTTCTGAGCGTGAGTACCCAGTGAGCACCCACCCCCGTACCCCGACCG